>CAJOGG010000212.1 GCA_905234205.1 uncultured Synergistales bacterium
ACATTGGTAGTCAATAAGCTTCGTGGCGTGTTACAGATCGCAGCAGTTAAGGCTCCTGGATTTGGTGACAGACGTAAGGCAATGCTTCAGGATATCGCTATCGTAACGGGCGGTAAAGTCATCAGCGAAGAGACTGGCATGAAATTTGAGAACACCGAGCTTAATATGCTTGGCCGTGCTAAGAAAGTCATTATCACTAAGGAAGACACAACGATCACTAACGGCGCTGGCAACCCTGAAGAGATTAAGCACAGAGCAGCACAGATTAAACGCGAGATCGAAGAGTCAACGTCAGATTATGACAAGGAAAAATTACACGAGAGACTCGCTAAACTTGTCGGTGGCGTAGCAGTTATTCAGGTTGGTTCAGCAACAGAGACCGAGCAGAAAGAACTCAAGCACAGAATCGAAGACGCTCTTAACGCAACACGTGCAGCCGTTGAAGAAGGTATCGTAGCAGGTGGTGGAGTCGCAGCCCTCAACTGTGCAACAGCCCTTGAGCCATTCGTTGAGAAACTTTCAGGGTAAAGACAGGTGCAAGAATCGTTCTTGACGCTTTGAAGGCCCCATTATACTTGATCGCCGAAAACGCTGGTTATCAGGGTGACGTAGTTGTGGAGAGAGTCAGAAGCGAGAAGATCGGCCACGGTCTCAACGCTGCTACGGGTGAATACACTGACATGGTAGCCGCTGGAATCATTGACCCCGTTAAAGTTACTCGTTCAGCTTTACAGAACGCAGGATCAATCGCCGCAATGGTACTCACAACAGAGGGAATCGTTGCAGATAAACCAGAGAAGAAGGAAGCCGCTCCAGCTATGCCCGGTGGTATGGGTGGAATGGACGGAATGTATTAATAGATACACGCAACAAACTCGACAAACACCCCCGAGAGTCATTCAGGCTTTCGGGGAATTTTTTTATTCTATCGTTTAATATCGCCTCTAGCTGTTACGATCTTATAGCCTATCTTTTCCATACGATTGTTCAAGCAATCTTTGCACTGTGCGCTCTCTTCACCTGTACAAATTTTGTTGTCGTAGAGTTCGTATTTCTTGCGGACGTTCACAGGAGATAAATTCGGCATCACTACGTTAGCGCCTGACATTATGCCTAGCTCGCGTCCCATTGGGTTAATAGTCCCTAGGGCTGTCGTGGCTGGCAGTAACACCGGCGGATATATTAGCCTTATGATTGAGAGTAAGTAGCAAGTTAATTCAAGCGTCCCAGCAGGGTAATCTCGAAGCGGTGTATCTTTATGAGGAATGAATGGCCCAATCCCACACATTTCCGGCCTAAAATTTTCGATGAACTTCAAATCCTGCGCAAGAGTCTTGTTTGTCTGGAACGGTGAACCAACCATGAACCCACAGCCAGCATGATAGCCAAGCTCTCGTAATTCACGTAAACATTTCATGCGATTGTCATACGACATTTCTGAAGGGTGAAGCTTTTCATAGTGAGTCTTATCCGCCGTTTCATGACGCAACAAATATCTATCTGCCCCGCATGAGCGCAAATATTTATAGCTCTCGTAGGAACGTTCTCCCATTGAAAGAGTTATCGCACAATCACAATGACGCGCCTTCATCTCCCGTACAATATCGCCTAGAATTTCATCGTTGAAGTAAGAATCCTCACCGCCCTGTAACACGAAAGTCCTGAATCCTAATTCGTAGCCTTCGTCGGCACACGCGATTATCTGTTCCGGAGTCAGTCTGTAGCGTTCAACGTTTTTATTACCTCGTCGTATCCCGCAATAAAGACAATCGTTCTTGCAAATGTTGCTGATCTCAATCAAGCCTCGCACGAAAACATCACGTCCATAAATTTCAAGCCGCGTCCTTACTGCCAAGTTACGCAATAATTTCGCGGTCTCCTCGTTACGATTTGTGATTAATGCTTCGTACTCGTTAAGTTCAAGCGAATGAGTCTCTGCAAGTTTGTGAATTAACGCCTGCATTATTTCGAGAAAGCTATAGTTACGCTCACGCCCTCAAGATTTCCAATGCGACCTGACAAAGCCGAGATAACGTCCTGCGGTGCGTCAAGAGCTATGCTTATAATGTTGATGTTCTTCTGATGATAAGGCAACCCCATACGCCCAATAATATAATTTCTGTACTCGTGCAAAGTTGCGTTAAGTGTTTCGATTGAGTTCGTGTTCTCTACGATTATGCTCATGACTGCGACTCTTGTTTCCATTGTTAAATCCACCTCCAAAGTTTTATGTGCTAATTATCTCATAATATCTTACTGAAAAATTTTCAAAGCGGCTATCTCGTATATAATAGTCATGTGAAAAACTCAAATGTCATGAAAAGTTCTCGTGGGAGGAAATAAATTTTGAAGCGTAAATTATTTACATTAACCGTAATATTATTTTCGATACTCTTCGTCAGTAATGCTTATTCGGATTTCGGGAGCTTCTCTGGCAACTCTGATTACTCAAGCTCACGTTCTAGTTCTTCATCTTCATCAAGTTCATCACGAAGCTATAGTTCTGGCACAACAACTTCAACACGCAGGAGCGGCGGCAGCGATTTTGGTTCGAGTGTAGTTTTACCGTCGGCTGCAGTTGCACGTAGAACAGGAAACAATTACATCAGCTCTGCTTCAGACGATGAATTTAGCGAATGCATGGGAGTAGCGTTTGTATTCTTGATTTTTGCGATATTCTGGTTTTTAAGCCACAGGAAAAAATCACAGCGTAGGACTCCAATCGTAATTAATACGAACCAACCCGTTATAAATCTTCGCGAAATGAATGAATATCTTGAACTTGATCCGAACTTCGACGAGGAACGAATCAAAACTCTTATGGCTAATCTTTATGTACAAATGCAAGAGACTTGGCAGGCAAAGAACATTGAGAGCTTACGGCCATACATGACTGATAAATTCTTTAACCAGATGAACAAGCAGCTTGAAGAGTTCAGGAAACATAACAGGACGGATTACACAGAACGAATCGCAGTGCTTAACGTTGATCTTGTTGGCTGGAGACAATCAGCGGGCATGGATTACATAACGGTTAGCTTGAGTTCTCGTATAGTCTCTTATGTTCTTGATGACATAACGGGCAAATTGATTTCAGGCGACAAGAACAAGGAAAAATTCATGGAGTACGAAATTGATTTATCGCGTAAATCCGGAACTCTCACGACTCCAGAAACCGAAGGCACAAAATCTGCAACGTGTCCTCATTGTGGTGCCCCGATTAATCTCAACGCCTCGGCCAAGTGCGAATATTGTGGCAGTATTATCACGAACGTGAATACAGACTGGGCTATTTGTGCAATGCGCGGAATATCACAACGGACGGCTTAGAATATGATAAGAAAATTTTTAGCTGCATTAAGTATTGTGCCGAAGCTGTCGGTGACGATAATACGAGTAATGATGGTTGCGTGAATGCCGCTGCGTGGACGATCATAATAATCATATTAGGCGGTATATTTTACGCTATTAGGCTAACGTGGAAAATTTTGAAGTGGCTTTTGAGATTGTTAATTGGTGGCACAACTAATCAGGAACAACCTAACCCGGTCGTACCTCAAGCGATCGATCAACAAGTCGAAAAACTTGATAGACATTTGCGCTCAATGGATAATTATCTACAACGTGATCCAGGCTTTGATGAAGAGGACGTCAAAATGTTAATAACAGAGTTCTTCGTCAAGAAACATGATGAATTACAAAACAAAAGCCTTAACGAGGTCAGGCCATACCTAGATATAATTCTTCAAGGCTGGCGAGTATCTCGTGGGCGTGATTACATTACAGCAATTTTGACTTCACGATTAGGAGAACTTGGTGAGTTAGTCTCATATAAGGTTGGCTTATCTCGAAAATCTGGCGTTACCACTCCTATGAAAAAGCTTAATTCACAAACAAGTGTGTGTTGTCCTCATTGTGGAGCGCCATTGAATCCTGATAAGCTTGAGAAATGCGAGTATTGCGGAAGTATTCTCAAGGTTGATAAAGTTGAATGGACTATTACAAATATAAAGCCATTATGAAGAATTCGTGTTATAATTCCTGCGGCTCTCCTGATCGGTTGAAAAATACTGACGGGGAAAATTATTAAGAAGCTGAAGGTTTTCGTCAAACGAAATCATTAACTCTGAATCTATATGCATATAACGTCAGGGTAGCTTGTTAATAACGAGTCGCCCTGATTTTTTTTGTATGCAACGCTGCGGCAGAAAATTGGAAGGAGGAGGAATTATTGCCGGGCAACGAAGAAAACGCTCCCCGCATAAATAACGAGATAACCTCATCGCAGGTTTTACTTGTTGACGAGAACGGGGTAAAAGTTGGAGTAACAAACACGATCGACGCCATACGTATGGCACAGGAGCAGTCACTTGACTTAGTTGAGGTAGCTCCAATGGCACAGCCTCCCGTCTGTAGAATTATGGACTACGGGAAATATCGCTATCAGTTACAGAAGAAAGAGAAAGACGCTCGCAAGAAACAGAAGGTTCAGGCCCTCAAGGAAATTAAGATGCGTCCAAAGATTGATGATCATGATTTTGATTTCAAGACCAAGGCCGTGAAAACTTTCTTAGAAAGTGGTCATAGAGTCAAAGTTTCTGTCTTCTTCAGAGGTCGCGAAATGTCTTTCTTAAACAAGGGCGAAGAGGTTTTGAATCGAGTCATGGCTGAATGTGAAAGCGTCGGCAAATGTGAGTCAAAACCCATGATGGAAGGTCGCTACATGAGATTATTACTAACGCCACTATCATCAAGCCCAAAATCGAAAGGAGAATAATTTTACTCATGGCAAAGCAAAAATTGAAATCGCATTCAGGAGCAAAGAAGCGTTTCTTCAAAACAGGGACAGGCAAATTCGCTTATCGTAAGTGCAGCAGATCTCATATTCTCGTTCACAAGAATCAAAGACGTATGCGCAGACTCAAAGAGACCGGCTACGTTACTGAAACATTAACCGAGCAGATGAGACATTTGCTCCCGTATGACTAATTCAAGGAAGGTGAGTAAACTATGAGAGTAAAAGGTGCATCAGCAAGCAACCAGAAGCGCAAGAAATTATTTAAGATTACCAAAGGCTATTGGGGTCAGCGTAAAAATGTTTATCGTCGTGCCAGAGAAGCTTATTTAGCCGCGTTATCAAGAGCCTATTTCGATCGTAAGCGCAAAAAGAGAGATTACCGTCGCTTATGGATCACTCGTATCAGTGCCGCTGTAAGAGCTGAAGGAATGAGCTACAGTGTATTCATGAACGGCCTTAAGAAAATCAACGTCAACATGAACCGCAAAATGCTTTCTGAATTAGCTATACACGATGCAAACGCTTTCAGAGAACTTGTCGCTAAGGTGAAGGCTGTGTTATAAATGCCAGAAATTAATGATTTGAATGTTAATGCCCTACGTGAGAAATTCGCGGCGGCGTTAAAGGCAGTATCAAATCTCGATGAACTTGATGAACTACGAGTAAGATTTACCGGCAAGAAGGGAGATCTTACTCTTTTATTACGCTCACTCGGGAAAATGGCCAAGAATTAAACAAGTTACGCGACGAAATCGAACAAAGACTCGAACTCACAAGCAAGAAAATTCGCAATGAAGTAAACGAGCGTCAAGAACTCTCACAGAAAATTGACGTTACTTTACCAGAAAAGGGACGAACTGCCGGAGCCTTTCACCCTGTCATGCAGACAATGCACGAACTAGCTAATATAATGCAAGGGCTTGGCTATTCAGTCGCGACTGGCCCGGAACATGAAGAGGACTTCTACAACTTTGAATGCTTGAATATCCCACCTTGGCACCCCGCTAGAGATATGCAAGACACGTTCTATTTTGCCGACGGAACGTTATTACGCACTCACACTTCCCCCGTACAGATTCGCTCAATGTTGAAATATAGCGCACCGTTAAGAATCGTTTGTCCCGGAAAAGTTTATCGCCGAGATAATGACCCCACGCACTCGCCAATGTTCAATCAAATGGAGGGCTTATTAATTGACAAAAACGTACCCTTCAGCGTAATGAAAGGCACTATGGCGGAAATGATGAATGCTTTCTTCGGGAAGAGTCTCAAGTATAGATTTCGTGCTAGTTATTTCCCGTTCACAGAGCCTTCAATGGAACTTGATATCGAATGCGTAGAATGTTCTGGCCACGATGAACACTGCCGAGTCTGTCATGGAACTGGCTGGCTTGAAGTTGCCGGTATGGGAATGGTACACCCTAACGTTATTCGCGCTGGAAAGATTGACCCGGAAATTTACAACGGCTTTGCTTTCGGAATAGGACTTGACCGTATGGCAATGTTGAAATATGGCATAAACGATTTAAGACTCTTATTTGATGGCAATGTTTCGTACTTAAAGGGGGCTGAATAATATGTTAATTTCTTGGGAATTGCTGAAAGAGTTCATTGACATTAAGCCCGCTGATCTAACTCCTGAAGCCTTGGCCGAGCGTTTAACGTTTTCAGGTTCAGAAGTTGAGGGGATAACTTACACTGCCGGAAAAATCAAAAATGTGGTCGTCGCGAAAATTGCTGTGCTTGAATCTCACCCGACCGACTCAAAATATTCCATAGCTCATTTAGACACAGGAGCAGGCCAAGAATTTATATGCGTGACCAGTGCTAAGAACATGAAGCAGGGCGACAAAGTTTTCTATGCTGGAAAAGGTAGCGTGTTGCCCGACGGAATGGAGCTAGGCACAAGAGATTTTCACGGCGTTGAAAGTTTTGGCATGATGTTATCGGCTGAAGAGCTTGGGCTTCATGATGTTGATGATCCTTCGGGCCTGTTAATCCTTCCTGAAGACGCTCCGATCGGCGAGAAAGCTGAGAACCTCTACCACATAGGCGACGTGATTCTTGACGTATCTATCACTCCTAACAGAGGCGACTTGTTAAGTTTGTTGGGAATGGCACGAGAGATTAAAGGCTTGTACCCTGAATCAATATTGAAGACACCAAAATGGTTAGAGCCTATTGCGCAGGAAAAAGCATGGACGGAAAATTTCGGGAGTATCTCGTTACCTGATAAAGGCTGCTTATGTTACAGGTTAGGACTTGCTACAGGGGCGACGATGAAAGAATCCCCATTAACCGCTAAAATCGATCTTGCTCACTTGGGAATGAGACCTATAACAAACGCCGTTGACGTTACGAATTATGTTATGCTCATGCTTGGCCAACCGTTACACGCCTTCGACT
>CAJOGG010000213.1:0-2994 GCA_905234205.1 uncultured Synergistales bacterium
CTCAACGCCTTGTAAGCCATCATGCCAAGCAAGCCCATCATGCCACCACCGAGCGAATTAGCTGTAGTGCTTTGAGAATTTCCCATCAATGCTCCTAACAAAGCCCCGACGCCAGTAGCCGCCAAGTTATCTCCACCAACTTTGTTCTTAACAGCTTGACCAGCGCCCATTAACGAGCCAAGTATATCTTGAATACCTCCGCCAGCGTTTGACATTCGCGAATTAGTTACAGATGAACTCATGCTATTTTGAACCATAGAGCCAAGCAAGTCCATAAAATTTAATGCCATGAAAAAATTTCTCCCTTCGTTGATAATAATTTAAGTCAGAGAGATTTTAACACGTTCATTAATATTTCGATTTTGTGAAAGACTTGCAGAATTTGCGGTGGAAAAATTTTCTGGAATAACGGAGCTTGAATCAACTTTGCTAACTTTGAGTCACGTTGCCATTTTTCGATAGATACGGCGTCATAATATTTTGCTAGCCATTTCTCGTTTCGTTCATCAATTTCGGAGTAAAGCCTCATGCCGCTTCTAAGTGAATGCCATTTCCTCAAAGCATAAGCTTCCGGATAACGAGTCATGACGTAATTTCCGTAAGTCTCAAACTCGCTGAAACCAGAGCCTCGTAAATCGTCAATGTTAATGGCGTTGATGATTCGTTCCGCAAAGTTTTCTCCGATAAGTTCCGGGTTGTTCTCAATCTCACTTAACATTTCGCGCATGTATTGAGAATTTATCAGCATGTGTTCACTTATGAATGAGCCTTGAATTTTTTTGCTGATACCTGGAAGAATTTTGCTTATAGTTCTGAAGTATGGTTCGTGATGATGAGTCTTAATATCGAAGTAAGGTTGTTGGGGGGGGGTGCGAGTTTGTAGCGTAATGTCTCTCACTGGAATGGTATCGCTATCCCAAATTAAATAATAGTCATCATTGGTGAAACGCGAATAATTTAGCTTGATGAATTGCTGAACGTACCAACCAACGTGTGAATCTTCTTCCCCTGTTTGTGAAGCATAGAGTGCCTTAATCTTTTGAACGTCAACAAACTCATTCTCGTTAATGAAAGTCAATCGCGCGTCGTTAATCTTGCTCAAACTTTCAGGGCCAACTACGCAGATATTCTTAATGGGTAAGTGACGAAAAAATGCCTCCGAGTTCTTCAGGAGTGTATCAACGTCCTTGGGAATCGAAGGCATTAACGCCGTGAATAATTTTTGCATTAACCTGCTTTTCTAATTTGCATGTTATCGCCGTCATGAATCTGTCGCAGAATCTCTACAGCAACTTCAAGCGCTCGTTTACCGTCACGACCTCCAACGATAGGGGGTCTCTTCTCCTTCACACATCTGACAAAATCCGCAAGCTCAAGTTTCAGTGGCTCACTCTTCGGGAACACTGGAGTCTCTCTGATTTCGACTTGGCCATCAGGATTATTAACGCAACGTGAGATTTGTACGGTCTGTAATTCGTAATTTATGGTAATCTGTCGTTCTCGCTCAACGATTTCAAGCTGACGACATTTCTTTTCGGCACAGCGGCTCACGAGAATATGTGCTAGGACTCCGTTCTCAAAAGTTATTTGTGCATCTGCTATATCTTCATGATCAGTAAACACACATGCTCCGGTCGCTGCGATTCGTGTTATTGGTGAGTTCACGAGGGACATTACAATATCTATATCGTGAATCATTAAATCTAATACTACGCCTACGTCGTTGATTCTGGGACTGAATGGAGCTGTACGCCTTGAGTCAAGATAGACGGGCTTGCATGAAATTCCAGAAATATAACGAATGGCACTGTTGAATCTCTCTATATGTCCAACTTGTAACACCAGATTCTTTCTGTCAGCAATCTCAAGTAATTCGCCGGCCTCTTCGGGATTAATTGTTACTGGCTTTTCAACGAGAACATGAATCCCGGCTTCAAGTGCTTTCTTTGCGATCGCATAATGCTGACTTGTGGGAACTACGACTGAAATTGCGTCAGGGGCTTTGCGTTTGATGAGTTCATCGAGTGAAGCGTAGGCAGGGACTCCTAAATGATCCCCGATGAATTTCGCGCGGTCAAAATCACTGTCAGCAACTCCGACTAATTGTGCGTCAAGTAATTCTGTGTAGATTCTTGCATGGTGCTGTCCTAAATGTCCGACCCCTATAACTCCTATCTTCTCTATCATAAAACATTCCCCTTCTCGAAAAAATGTTAAAAGCTAATACGTAATTTGTTGCTATTATACTTATCACAAAATCCGTAAAATTTGTGGCATAATATAAAAAACTTTTAAGGAGGATTTATGAAAATGGCAATGACAAAACAGGAATTAATCGCGAAAGTAAACGAGTTAATCGCGGCCCCCATGTGCAATCCAGAGTTAAAAGCTGCGGCTGAAAACTATCTCAAAGCACAAGATAAAGCGTCGGCTGACTCACTTGTGAAGGCTCTCAACGAATACGTAAGCTCGATTGATGAAACGATCGCATTTGCAGAGTCTGACATGGGCAAAAAAGTTTTTGGTGCTGAACAGGCTGCTGGAATGGCGAAAATGGGACACGATTTCAAGGCCAAGGGTGAGAAATATTGTTTCTGTCCTGCGTGCCAGGCTGGTGCTGCTATCTACAACAACAGAGAAGTGTTAGCTTAGTGGCAAAAAAATTGACCTCCTACTGTTAAGCGGGAGGCCTTTTGTTATTCGTTAGTTATCTTATTTATCGTAGCCGGGCTTCTTGAGGAGCTTGAACATGTTGCTCTTGTAGAACTCAACTCCGGGCTGATCGAACGGGTTAATGCCATTGATATAGCCGCTGACTCCAACTGCGAACTCGAAGAAATAGAACAACTGGCCAAGGTAGAACTCGTCTTGTTTCGGAATGTTTACGATGAAGTTAGGTACTCCGCCCTCAACGTGAGCCGCCATAGTTCCCTGCATAGCACATTGATTCACGTAATCCATAGTCTTTCCTGCAAGATAATTCAAGCCGTCAAG
>CAJOGG010000213.1:3026-5819 GCA_905234205.1 uncultured Synergistales bacterium
TCAAGGTGTAAAACGGTCTCGTATTTGATTCTGCTTCCGTCCTGAATGAACTGGCCCATTGAATGTAAATCCGTTGTGAGGTCAACTGATGCGGGCATGATGCCTTTCTGATCTTTGCCTTCACTCTCGCCGTAAAGCTGCTTCCACCACTCTGAAATGTAGTGCATGCTTGGCTCATAGTTCACGAGAATTTCGACGTTCTTGCCCTTGCGATAGAGAATATTCCTCAAAGCCGCGTACTTGATTGAAGGGTTATCCTCGTAGGGACAATTAAGCGCTATCTCACGGAATGATGCTGCCCCTTCCATAAGCTTATCAATGTCTGCGCCACTCACAGCGATTGGGAGAAGTCCGACCGGAGTCAACACTGAAAATCTTCCGCCCACGTCGTCAGGAATAACGAAGCATTCATAGCCAGCGTCGTCAGAAAGAGTCTTTAATGCGCCACGAGCTTTATCGGTGGTTGAGTAAATGCGTTTTGCTGCACCCTCTTTGCCGTATTTCTTGATAGCCATTTCCTGGAAAATTCTGAAGGCTATAGCTGACTCTGTTGTTGTTCCTGACTTTGAGATAACGTTGATTGAGAAATCCTTATCGCCTAACAAGTCAATTACGTCCTGAATGTAAGTGCCGCTCATGCTATTTCCGACGTAATAAATTTGCGGGGTCTTGCGGGCTTCCTTGGTCATCTCGTTATAGAATCCGTGACGTAAGAAATCAATCGCTGCTCTTGCACCCAAATATGAGCCACCTATTCCAATTACGAGTAACACGTCCGAGTCTTCCTGAATGCGTTTTGCAGCGGCCTTAATGCGTGCAAATTCTTCCTTGTCATAAGCGACGGGGAGATCGATCCAGCCTAGAAAGTCATTGCCTTCACCTTTGCGGGACTTGAGTTTTTCGGCGGCGTTCATGGCTGTGAACTTCATGCTCTCGACTTCATGTTCTGCTACGAAATTTGACGCGTGGGAATAATCAAAGCTTACGTTTTTCATAGAAAAAATTTTGCCTCCTTGAATTATTTATTTACAACATTTACAGGATTACCTGCAATAAATGCTTTCACGTTGTCGACTGTTATATCCATAATTCTTTGTCGTGCTGCCTGTGCTGCCCAAGAAATGTGCGGAGTGATGATACAGTTTTTGGCCTTGAGTAATGGGTTGTCCGGCTTAATTGGCTCTGTTGAGACTACATCGAGTCCAGCCGCGTAGACTTTCCCGGAGTTCAAAGCGTCCGCTAAATCTTGTTCAACGACTAATTGGCCACGGCTATTGTTAATTATGATAACACCGTCTTTCATATTGGCAATGTTAGCTTTATTGATTATTCCTTCAGTAGGAGGGAACAACGGGCAATGCAGGAATATCACGTCCGACTCCGCGAAGAGCTTATCAAGTTCAACGTACTCGGCCAAGGCTTTTCCGGCTTCACTCTGGAAAGTATCGTAAGCTAATAATCTCATATCCATAGCCTTGAGAATTTTTGCCGTCGATTGTCCGATTCTGCCAAGCCCGATTATTCCGGCTGTCTTTCCGTAAAGCTCAATCATCGGGAAATCCCAATAGCACCAGTCAATATTATTCTGCCACTTTCCAGCCTTAACCGTATCAGAGTGATGTTGATAGTGTGAGCAGATCTCAAGCAGGAGTCCCACCGCGTATTGTCCAACAATTTGTGTGCCGTAAGTCGGGACGTTAAGGACGGGGATTCCTTTTTCCTTCGCATAGTTGTAATCAACGACGTTATAGCCAGTAGCTAACACTGCGATACATTTTAGGTCAGGGCATTTGTCGATCGTTGCGCGTGAGATTGGAGTCTTGTTTGTGATAGCGATTTGCGCGCCTGCCAGAGCTTCAGCTATTGCCGGAGATTCAGTGTAAGAAATGCGGTCGTAAACTTTCAACTCTGCTACGTAAAAAGTGTAATATTATGAGTTAAACACTTCTTCGATTTTTCCTCGTTCTCCCTGTCCTCTTTTGCAGCAGCTACTTGAGTTTGTCCGACAGTCCGGAGGCTTGACTTCCCGACTAGCCATCGGTAGTGATTCGCTTGTTCAGCTATCAAATTTCAGTGTTTATTGTGCTTTGACTTGCACACCCCATCCCTCTAACCCTATGTAGCAGATTTTACCTCCTTTACAAAAATTTATATCGAGTTTTATACGGATTAGAGTACTATATTACAATTAAACTATGTCAATATCTAGCTATCTCTCCTACAGGCGGTGTGATTAATCCGAATGAAAGAGTTATGACCAAGAACACGACGAAGAACAGCGGTGACACTCCCACGGCCTGAACAGCAGGCAAAAGAATCGGGACGAGAATGAATATAGCTGCTGTTGCGTCCATGAACATTCCTACGACGATTAAGAACGCATATAGCACAAGCAAAATCACGATACGATTATCAGAGATGCCACCGATCATAGCGGCGACTCTTGTTGGGAGTCCGTCCATCTCGAATAAAACTGACGCGGGCTTTGCTGTGATAGCCACGAACAAAATTGTACCTGTTGAACGTGCGTTCTTCATGACTATGCGGGGAATATCGCTCCACTTGAGATTCTTGAAAACGTAAATCGAAACGAGGCAAGTACATACAACTGCCATAGCGGCTCCTTCTGTCGGGGTGTAAATTCCTGTGTAAACTCCTCCGCTACGATAAATATGTACAATCTTATACAAAGTTCATACTATTTATACTGTGGCACTCTCACGAAATGCCTTCCTGCTTCAACGAACCCGATTTCGCCGATGTTGCTGGCTAATCTCGTTTGGCGTAGCTCTC
>CAJOGG010000214.1 GCA_905234205.1 uncultured Synergistales bacterium
TCATTGCGCGAGTGTCCTTGATTAATCCATGCATGAAAGGATCTTCGTGACCAAGGAAAATATTTTCAGCGACGCTCAATCCCGAAAGAGTACCCATTTCCTGAACGATTATTGAGACTCCCAACTTATTGGCTTCAACTTGATTCTTAACGTGCATGACTTGGCCATCAAGTGTAAACGTTCCGCCGCCTGATGAATAAATCCCGCAAAGTATCTGGCAAAACGTGCTCTTACCTGAACCATTTTCACCGATTAATGCGCGTATCTCACCGGGAGCAATGTTAAGACTTACGTTATTAAGGGCATGTGTGATTCCGAATCGCTTGTCAATATTTTCGGCCTTCAACAAAATTTTCTCTTCACTCATAGTTTTTTCGCCTCCTGACTATTTCACGACTGAACCGCGTTTGCCTCGTGCAGTCAACGTTACGATTACAAGCAAGGCTGCTCCTGTTACGACGTTTTGTATAGTGGTTGGGGCTCCGAGTGCTACAAAGCCGTTGAAGATTATCGCGATGATAAATTCTCCTACAACTATTGCGCTTATGGGCGTGCCGTATTTCCTGAAAGCTACTCCGAAGAACGTACCCATTAACGGCTGAAAGTTCCGGCTCATTGTTGACATACCTGTTAAAGCAGTCATTGTTGTTCCGTAAGAGACGGTTAATATAGCCATTATTCCCACGAAGAAATGAAGCAGAGCGAACCCGATTAACTTATACTTCTTGACGTCGATACCCATGTTCTTGGCCGTAAACTCATTTGAGCCAATAGCGTTGCAGTACGTGCCGATTTTTGTGTAATTCAGGATGAACCACATTAACACAAAAGCTAATGCAGCAAGAATAATATTTCCAGGAGCGCCCGAGAAAAATCTTAAGCTAGGGTCAAGAGTCTGTTTCACTCCTCCTGCCGCAAACACTGCTACACTTTCAAGCACTAGCATTATTCCAACCGTAACTATCATTGACGGGACATTAAGCTGATTGTAGAGAAAGCCTATGATGATTCCGATCAACGTACCACAGCCAAGGCAGCCAAGAATGAATCCAGCATAGCCGAATTTACTTGAGAGTATTACGCCGATTATTGACGATAAGACTATGTTAGCGCCGACCGCGAAATCAAATAATCCCATGACGACTATGAAATATAATCCACAGCCGCCGACCGAATAAATTATTGAGGACTGGAAGTAAGAGTAAAGATTTTCTGGGCTACCGAAATTTGTTGGGGTTAAGAATTTGAAGATGGCATAGAACACTACGACCATAGCCGCTAAGATCATGAAGCCATATAGACGACTATTCTTGAAATTTTGCATATATACTCACCTCATAAAAATAGAGCCAGCCTCGTTAAGACTAGCTCCGTAAATTTTTCATGTTGCTAAAACTATTTCGAGTGACGTGCAACAACGTCTTCAACTGACAATTTCGCACAAGCTGCGGCCAAGTCATCGTATGAAAGCTCGGCTAAAGCTTTGATCTCGTCAGCATTGTAAGGAAGTTGATCGCCAGTGAAATATTTTGCGTAGTTCGCATAGTCTTCAGGGGAAGCAACATACATGTACGGGAAAATCATGTTATGGAAATTTGAAGTACTCGTCTCGTATTTGCCTCTGATTGTGTTGTAGACCATTAAGAAAGCGAAGAAAGGATCTGCATAATGTCCGCCACTTTCAGCCGCCATGGCACCGGATTTAAGTTTTGCGTCAAGGTCAGGAAGGAAGTCTGTAGAAACGACTGCGATTTTTCCGGTTAAGCCTTTAGCCTCGATAGCTGCTATTGCTCCGAGAAGAGTATCACCACCGCCACCAGCTACGATAAGAGCATCAATATCCGGGTTAGCGTCAATGATTGCTTCAGCGGTTGCGCGTCCAGTGTCTGTTGTTGTGCGTCCGTACTGAGGATCAAGAAGTACGACGGGGTCCTGCGGGTTATGCTTGTTCCATTCTTCAACGCCTGCTTTGTAGCCTGCCCAACGTCCAAGGAATGTAGCGTCGCCGGGTTCCCAACCTTCGAGACCGATTTTGCGGCAGCCCTTCTGTGAAGCGAGAATTAATACTAACGTTTTGCCGTTATCGAACTCTGACTCATGAACAGCACCGACATAATATTTTGATGCTAAAGCTTGTGCGTATTCGTCGGGGTTAGCGTCTTTCTCGATCGATCTGAAGAATTGAGCTACGTACACTTCGTTCTCGTCGCAGGTCTTAATTACTGAACCCATTTCGGCGGAAGCGGAGTTGCAGATGATAATTCCGTCACAACCGGCCAAGGCTAAAGTCTCTGCGCTTGAAGTGACTTGTTCTGAAATGTGAGCCTGGTCAACCCATTGAGTCTGAACACCAAGAGCTTCTGCGGCGGCATCAATTATTCTCTTGCATTCACTTCCGAGTGTGTCAGTTGAACTCCAAATGGAGATACCGATCTTAATGGGAGCAGCGAAAACTGCGGGGGCAGCACTAAATACCATAGTTACTGCGAGGATCATTGCGACAAATTTTTTGGTCATGATATAAACCTCCACTTGAATTATATAAATTAGGATTTGTGAGTGACTATATTATAGATATTACCGAGTTATTTGTAATTGTGATAGAATACAAACTATTCAAAATTTAAATGATTTATAAAGATCGAGGCGAAATGGTATGAAGAAACTTCATGGCATAATAGCGGCTATGACGACTCCTTTTGATACAGAAGGAAATGTTGACGTTGCTATATTGGAGCGTATGGTTGATTTCGAGGTAGAAAAGGGCATTAAATTAGTCCAGATGACAAAATATTACAACCATCGTCCGGTTAGAATTAATATAGTTGAAATTTCACAAGGCGCAAATGAAGATTTAATTATTGAACATCCCGATGACGTTGTAGAGCTTGCGTTACATGCTCATTTAGTAGGCGCTGATGGAGTTGGAATAGTAACACCGACTTACTTCACGCTTGATAATCGAATGTTGATTGAGTACTATCGCAAAATCTGTCAACAACTTCCCAAAGGCTTTCCGGTTTATGTATACGTAATTCCACAGTTAGCTCATAATGACGTTGACGCAGCCACCATGCAAAAGATCGCTGATGCCTGCCCAGATAATGTTATCGGTGTGAAATATTCGTTTGCTGATATGCACAGAATGATTGAGTATTGCAGAGTCAATGATGGAAAATTTTCCGTGGTGTTTGGGCCTGATGAATTATTCTTGCCTGCTCTCTCAATGGGTGCTGACGGAACAGTTTCAGGCTGTGCGGCTTGTATACCAGAACCATATGTAGAGATTTACAAGTGCTGGAAAGCTGGAGACTTGGAAGGCGCGAGAAGAGCTCAACTTGTTTGCTACGACCTCTCCAGGAAATTGCGTTACGGCGCTGATATGTCAATCTTCAAAAATGTTTACGACGATCGCGGAGTCGGTGGTGGCCACATGAAAGCCCCGTTAATGGATTTGCAGGAAGAAGACGTTAAGAAGTTGCTCGAGTCAGTGAGGCCATATTACACAAAATAAATCATGGAAATTCGGCCGATTAGTTCGGTTGAAAATATATTAAGGAGGTAAATTTTTATGAAGAAAACCGCTTTACTTGTCTTCACGTTAGTTCTTGTTGTTTGTTCCGTTGCTTTTGCTGAGTTCCCGGAGAAGCAGATCACAGTTGTATGTCCCTATGCTGCAGGCGGTGCTTCCGACACTACCAGCCGTATTTACGCCTCAATGCTTCAGAAAGCTGTAGGAGTTCCCGTAATCGTTGACAACCGTACAGGCTCAAATGGTGCTGTAGGAATGACTTATGGCGCACAAGCTGCTCCTGATGGTTACACAGTTTCTTACATGCCCGCTGAAATATCGTTCAACAAGTTAGAGGGTATCGGCAACGTTACTCCAGAGGACTTCAGATTTTTGGGAATAGCAATGACGATCCCTGCAGCTATCACAGTGAAGGCTGACTCAGAATGGAAAACTTTTGAGGACTTCCTGAAATATGCAAAGGAGAATCCCGGCGAGATAACTATCGGAAATTCTGGAAGCGGATCACTTTGGCATATTGCTGCTGCGGCTGTTGAGAAGGCTTGCGATATTGAGCTTGAGCATATTCCTTATCCTGCTGGAGCTTCTGCAGCTATTGCTGGTTTACTTGGCGGAGAGATTGACGCGGTCGCGGTATCTGGTGCTGAAGTTTCAACTTACGTAGCTGACGGACAATTAAGGACCCTTGTAGTTCTTGGCTCAAACAGGTGCTCTGCTGAATCACTCAAAGACGTACCCACAACAAAAGAGCTCGGCTACGAAGTTCCGGCTATCGAAGGCTGGGGCGGCTTTGCTGTACCAAAAGCGACTGATGATGCTGTAGTCGCAAAACTTGTTGAGGCTTCAAAATCTGCAATCAACTCTCAAGAAATGATTGACCTTCTTGCTTCAAAAGGTTATGAACATGTTTACAAGGGCGGTGCGGACGCTGATGCCTACGCGAAAACGAAATTTGAAGACAACAGCAAATTAGTCCCGACACTGAAACTGAAATAACAGGTTAGTAAATCAATCAAGAATTATGAGGGGGATACCTTGCGCGAATTTATAACGTAGGGTGTCCCTTTTTGTTTAACGAAAGGAGTTTATCGAACTATGAAGAAATCACTCAAAGGCGATTTCATTCCCGGACTTGTAGGCTTGATATTTGGGCTTGCGGTCGTGATATTGACGTTGACGGGGAATGACATGGCTATATTGATAGCAAAACGACGAGGCAGTGTACCCGGGCCTGGGTTTTTCCCGATCGTATGCGGGGCGTTGATGATCTTGTTCGGGTTAGCGCTCGTTATTCGTGGCCTGCGTCAAAATGGAACGGTTAATTACTTCGACATGACCGACGAAATGAAATCTAATGCAAAGATAGCTTTACTCGTTCTATCTGGGCTTATAGTGTTCATGATCTTGTGGAAGCTTACGAATTACTTTATCCCGTTAGTATTTGTGTTCGCAATTTACCTGAACTTGCTCTTCAAACGCAGCTGGCTTTTCACGATTATATTTTCCGTAGTGCTCACAGCGTTTATATATTTCCTGTTCGTTCGTGGGTTCAGTGTTACATTCAAGGTATAAGGAGGAGGTTTTAACATGACAGCTCAAGTATGGGCAAGCGCGCTTTCAACAGTTTGTCAGCCTCTTGTAATTCTATACTTAATAGTCGGAGTTCTCTTAGGAATTTGTATAGGAGCGTTACCCGGGCTAAGTGCAACAATGGGAATAGCTCTGTTGACTCCGATAACGTTTTGGCTTCCCAAGGCTCAAGGTTTCGCAATGATGATGGGCTTGTGGAACGCTGCAATATTTGCGGGAGGCATCACGGCTATTTTAATCAACACCCCCGGTACACCAGCTTCACTTACACAATCATTTGACGGTTACGCAATGTACAAACAGGGCAAGGGCGGCCTTGCATTAGGAATCAATACCGTGTATTCGTTCATAGGCGGAATAATTTCTATAATCATGCTAATGTTATTTGCTCAACCTATTGCGGAGTTCACGATTAAATTTGGTTCAGCAGAATATTTCATGATAGCTTTGTTCGGTCTGTCAATGATGGTTGCAGTATCAGGCGGCGACGTTCTCAAAGGCTTATTGCTTGGAGTCGTTGGCATATTCTTATCTACAATCGGCATCGATCCTATAAATGGCACAATGCGTTTCACGTTCGGATCTGTTGACTTGGGAGCGGGGATTAATTTCATTCGAACGGCTGAAGTTTTGCACCAGATTTATACGCGCAACAAGGAACAGGAAGCTGCTGAGCACGAACAACGTAAACATAATTTAGCGCTCGGGAGAGTCTTACCACCTGCAAAGCAAACTTTGAGACTTTTACCACGTACAGGAATTGTCTCACTTATAGCTACTGTTATAGGTGCAATACCTGCTGCGGGAGGAGATATATCGGCGGTAATTTGCTGGGGTAACTCCAAAAAATTCTCAAAGGAAGGCGACAAATACGGACATGGTTCCGAAGAGGGCTTGGCGGTCTCATCGGCGGCTAATAACGGCGTTATCGGTGGCGCAATGATCACAATGTTGACGCTTGGATTACCTGGCGACTCTGTAACGGCAATATTGTTAGGAAGCTTGACAATGTACGGTCTTCAGCCTGGTTCAAAGATGTTCACGGAAAACGCTGACTTCACCGCGCAAGTGATGCTCTTGATGATTTTGGCGAATATAGCTTTCTTGATTATAGGCTTATTGACGGCCAAGGTTACAGCGAAAGTTTTGAACATTGCACAGCCTACGGTATGGGCCGCCGTGAGTATACTCTGCATAGTCGGATCTTATTGCATAGGCAACAGCTTCACCGACGTTATCATAATGTTAATCATGGGCGTTGTCGGATTTTTCCTGAAGGTTTATAACTTCCCGACGGGGCCATTAGTCTTAGGCTTATTGCTAGGTCCAACAATGGAGTCGAATATGCGGCGAGCTTTGACTCTTTCACGAGGCTCATGGAGTTATTTCCTGACACAGCCAATTTCATGCGTGATTCTCGTATTAGTTGTTCTCACGTTCTGCATACCGTTAATCATGGACGCAAGAAAGAAACGTAAATCATAACGAAGTCTCTGTTAAAAAACGCTCATTGTGAATCAGAATTTGTGATATATTAGTTGCATTCAATTCAGAAACAAAATTTTATTAGGAAGCGGTGAAAGTTTTATGTCTTTACCCAAGATTAATAATTTCCCGGTCGAACATCTCACTGACGAACAGCTAAATGAACTCAAAGCTGGTGCTACCCGTGCACGTGTTGCGGCCTTAACAATGGTAACTGCGGCGAAAAGCGGCCACCCTGCCGGAGCATTCTCGAGCATGGAAATGTTCATGAGCGTCTACGGAGTCGCTAACCTCACTCCAGAAAACTGCAACGAGAAGAAGCGCGACTATATCGTAATTTCTCACGGTCATACTTCAGCCGGAGTTTATGGTGCATTATCCGAATGGGGCTTCATTGATCGTGAAGAGGCCATGGCGAATTTCAGACGTTGCGGAAGTGCTTTCCAGGGGCATGTTACTCGTGAAGTTCCAGGAATCGATTGGGGCACAGGAAATTTAGGTCAAGGCTTATCGGCTGGAGTCGGCTTTGCTCTTGCACAGAGGGCTAACGGCTATAACGGACGCGTTTATGTTCTCATGGGCGACGGCGGACAACCAAAGGGACAAATTGCTGAAGCTCGTAGAATCGCATTCAAGGAAAAATTAACCGGCCTTGTAGCGTTGGTAGACTGGAACCACATTCAGATCTC
>CAJOGG010000215.1 GCA_905234205.1 uncultured Synergistales bacterium
TTGCAAGGATACGAGTCAAATTCTTCTGACCAAGCGCGCTGGATTTCTGCACTTCCGAACCATTCGGCGAATTTCTTAACGTGTTCAGTTTGTTCGGGAGTCCTGTTTTTGTTGTCAAGAACTCCGATATATTCAGCTATGTAATAAGTACCGTCGTCAATGTCAACTAATGCCCAGTTCTCCGGCTCAAGTGTTCCCTTCAAAGGAGTCTTTGAGGATTGTGCAGCCGCGTCAATATTTCCGTAGAGCGATGAGGAATAGAACGTTGATACTTGTACGTCGCCACGGTTGAGAGGGTCAAAGCCGTAAGAATCTCCCGTGAAGTTTCCGTTAGCGCAATATGCCCACAAAGTTTTCCAGCCCTCAATCGAAATTCCGCCCGCCGGTGATTTTGGATCTGTGAAGGCGTATAACATAGCGTTGTTGATGTTCATGTTGGTTGTGCCGCCGACTCGTCCTTGTCTGTACCATTTGTAGCCGCTTTTCACTAAGTCTGCCCAATGTTGGAAATGTAACGCTTTGCCATTCGTTCCAAGCTCGTCATTACGATAGAGCATGAGAATATTTTGAATGACTAATCCGTAAGCTTTACCGGGGTATTTGTATTCGCCGACCTTGTCAGCCCATGAAGGAATCCAATCAAGCACAGAGATATTCTCGTAAGCTCCATTGACTAACTGCGACCAACGAACTTCATTAAGCCCAAAAATCACATCGCCGTCTTTGTTCTCGTTAGCAAGTTGGATCGCGCTGGTATCGCCTTTGTAGACTGTGGAGTCGTCCATGTTGATAATAAAGCCCGCCGCCTTGGCCTCGTTCTTCAACCATGTAACACGCTCGCTGGAATTTGAGTTAGAGTAGATGCGAATCACATAATCCGACGCAAATGATGCCGCCGAAAAACTCACAAGCATCACAGCAACAAGAAGAGCACATAAAACTTTCTTCATGATAATAAATGCCTCCTGAATAATAAAATTTGAGTGAGAAAATTATATCTCATTATGCCATGTTTTCAGGGTGGAATACCTCGTCGAATTTTTCAGCCGTCAAGAATCCAAGCTTCACGCAAGCTTCCTTCAATGACGTGTTATTCGCGTGAGCAAATTTTACGGTCTTGGCCGCGTTTTCGTAACCTATGTAGGGATTCAAAACTGTAGCTAGCATTAACGAGTTATAAAGGTTGTCGTGCATTTTCTCGCGATTAGGAGTTATTCCACGGGCGCAATTATCGTTGAATGAAATTATCGACTCTGACAAGAGTCTGACTGACTGCAAAAAGTTGTACGCTATCACCGGCATGAACACGTTAAGCTGAAAATTTCCTTGGCTAGCCGCGAATCCTATAGCCGAGTCATTTCCCATAACCTGTACAGCTACCATAGTAACTTGTTCGCATTGTGTAGGGTTGACCTTTCCAGGCATTATAGAGCTACCAGGCTCGTTCTCGGGGATAAAGATTTCTCCAAGTCCGCAACGTGGGCCAGACGCAAGAAGGCGAATATCGTTAGCTATCTTCATCATATCGGCCGCTAAACTCTTCACAGCTCCATGAGCAAATACTAACTCGTCCATTGATGTAAGCGCGTGAAATTTATTCGGGGCAGTAACGAATTTTTCTCCCGTCAATCGCGAAATCTCGTCAGCAACTTTTTCAGCAAACCCCGCCGGCGCGTTTAACCCCGTCCCTACAGCCGTTCCACCTAGCGCAAGTTCTCGTAATGGATTTAGTGTTAGCTTGATTAATTCTTCGTCGCGTTCAAGTGAACTTCTCCAGCCGCTAATCTCCTGCGAAAAACTTATTGGCACAGCGTCCTGTAAATGAGTCCTACCACTTTTGACTATGCCCGCAAAATTTTCCTCAAGAGTCTTGAACGTAGCAATTAGAGTTTCAACCGCTGGGATTAATTTTTCCGTCAACGTCATAACCGCAGAAATATGCATAGCTGTTGGGAAAGTATCGTTTGATGATTGACTCATGTTGATGTCGTCGTTAGGGTGACAAAGTTTTTTGGCGGCTAATTCGTTTGCTCTGTTAGCTATGACTTCATTAGCGTTCATGTTGGATTGAGTCCCGCTGCCTGTCTGCCATACTACTAACGGAAAATGTGATGCTAGTTCTCCGGAATTAACTTCATCACAAGCTTTCTCGATAAAGCTAAGTTTTTCGTGCGTGAGTCTGTCGGGCTTCAAAGCGTGATTGACTCGTGCCGCAGCCTTCTTCAGAATCCCAAAAGCCTTGATAATTTCCGCGGGCATTGTCTCGAGTCCAACACCTATACGAAAATTTCCGCGGCTTCGTTCGGTTTGCGCTCCCCAATATTTATCAGCAGGGACTCTTACTTCTCCCATAGTATCGTGTTCAATTCTGTATTCCATAATGATTAATTATCGCCTCTGATTTATGATTTACGTTCACACCATTATAATTAACCGCAAATTCTTAGTTAAGGGTAGTGAAAAATTTTATGCCTGATCAATATAACGTAACAGGTATGTCATGCGCAGCTTGTAGTGCAAGAGTTGAACGCGTTGTCAAGAAATTACCTGGTGTAACGTCGTGCGCCGTGAGTCTGCTTACAAACTCCATGAGCGTTGAGGGAACAGCCACCAGTGAGGCAATTATAGCCGCAGTTGAGAAAGCCGGGTATGGTGCAAGCCTGAAAGTTCCAGAGAAAATTTCCGCCTCCGTCCCACATTCACAGGAAGAAAACGCCTTGGCCGATCATGAGACTCCGCTACTAAAGCGTAGATTGATAGCTTCGTTGGTGTTTCTTGTTGCTTTGATGTATTTCTCAATGGGGCACATGTTGAATCTTCCTTTGCCTGAATTTTTCGTTGATAATCACGTAGCTATCGGCTTAGCCCAATTATTACTAGCGGCTATGATAATGGTGATTAATCAAAAATTTTTCGTGTCTGGCTTCTCGTCGTTGGTTCATCTTGCGCCCAACATGGATACTCTTGTAGCGATGGGTGCGTCTGCGTCGTTTGAGTGTTTATGTGTTATTCATGATGACTCGCGAACACGCTGGTAAATTCGCGATGACTGATTTCTATTTCGAGTCGGCCGGAATGATCCTCACGCTTATAACCGTCGGAAAAATGCTAGAGGCTCGCTCAAAGGGACGAACTACTGACGCGCTTAAAAGTTTGATGAAGTTGGCGCCAAAAACTGCTACAGTGATTCGAAACGGTCAAGAAGTTACAGTGCCGATTGAACAAGTTCAGAAGGGTAATATCTTTGTAGTGAGACCTGGCGAAAATATCCCGGTTGACGGAGTGATTATTGAGGGGACTAGCGCAATTAACGAGGCTGCATTAACTGGTGAAAGCATTCCCGTAGATAAAGCCCCCGGCGATTCAGTCTCTGCTGCTACGGTCAATCAATCTGGCTTCATAAAGTGTGAGTTGTCGCAAATTATAAAAATGGTGAGTGATGCCGCTGCTACTAAAGCTCCTGTTGCGAAAATTGCTGACAAAGTTTGCGGAGTATTCGTGCCTGCCGTGATAGCTATAGCTGTTATCGTAGTGATAGGCTGGCTTGTTGCTGGAAAAAGTTTCGGGGTTGCTCTCTCGTACGGAATTGCCGTGCTTGTAATAAGTTGCCCTTGTGCTCTTGGACTCGCTACACCTGTTGCTATTATGGTTGGAAATGGAATGGGCGCGAAGAACGGAATTTTATTCAAGACTGCTAGCTCCCTCGAACAAACAGGAAAAATCAACATAGCGGCTCTCGATAAGACTGGCACAATCACAAGCGGAGAACCTCAAGTTACTGACATAATCCCCGGGGAACATTCAAGCAAGGAGGAGTTAATCTCGTTCGCATATTCCCTTGAAGCAAAAAGTGAACACCCACTCGCAAAAGCCATCGTGAATTACGCCAAGGCCAACAACATTCCAAGCTTTGACGTAAAGAACTTCCAAGCGTTGCCTGGAAATGGTTTGAGCGCATTGTTGTCAGATGACGAGATCGAATTAACGGGAGGAAGTCTGAAATTCATCAACGATAAATTCAACATTGACGAGAAATTTATAACCCAAGCACAGGAATTAGCTTCAAGCGGCAAGACTCCGTTGTTGTTCGTTGAGGGCAAAAAGTTGTTGGGGATAATAGCAGTAGCTGACGTGATTAAACCCGATAGTTCTCAAGCTATACACGAGCTTCAAGAGTTAGGAATAAGAGTAGTAATGCTCACAGGTGATAACGAAAGAACGGCCAAGGCTATAGGCTCACAAGCTGGAGTTGATGAAGTTATCGCGGGGGTGATGCCTGATGGAAAAGAGAGCGTGATACGAGAATTGCAAGCTAAAGGCAAAGTAGCAATGGTTGGTGACGGAATTAACGATGCGCCGGCTTTGACTCGTGCTGATATTGGAATAGCTATCGGGGCTGGAACTGATATAGCGATTGACGCGGCCGACGTTGTGTTAATGAAGAGCGATTTACTCGATGTACCTGCGGCAGTGAGATTGAGCCGTGCCACTTTACGCAACATTCATCAGAACTTATTCTGGGCATTCATTTATAATGTGATAGGCATTCCGTTAGCGGCGGGGCTTTATGGCTTGAAACTTGATCCAATGTTCGGAGCTGCGGCAATGAGTCTTTCAAGCTTCTGTGTAGTTACGAATGCTTTACGCTTAAATCTATTCAATATTTTTGGCAATGGAAGGGGTAAATAAATCATGAAACGTATATTAGCTTTAATGGCGTTGGTAATGTTGCTAGCGTCACCAGCGTTTGCTTTGAGTGACTCGGATTATCTCAAGTACAAGAAGAACGCAAAGTTCTATCAAGCAGATAAGAAGCTCACTCAAGTATGGAACAGTTTGAAGAAGTCAATGCAACCAAAACATTTCGCTGAACTTCAACAGAATCAACGTTACTGGATAAAAACAGGCCGTGATGAAGTGGCAAGAGCTTACATTAAGAAGGGCTATTCGCGCGTCGAAGCTTATACACAGGCCACACTTGACAGAGTTGAAGCACTGCCGGGCTTGGCCGACGACATTAGAAACTCTTACAGTACAAAAACGCCCGCAAAGAAAACGACTCCAACACGCAAAACCATAAAGAAGCCAGAACCCGAACCAGAAGAGCCTGAAGACGATGACAACTACGGGGAAATCGAGGAAGACCGCTTTAAGGATTCAGATGGCCCCGAAGGAAATTACGTACGACACACTGCCGGGAGCAGAGGCGGATTCATGACGGTGTTAATCACTGATAAGGACGAAATGGAAGCGGAAATAACTATGAGTTTGCAGAAGCCCGAGGCAACTTGGAGCGCAACAGGCTGGATAAATGATAACGTTATGGAAGCGTCCGACAAAGATTACAGCGATTGCCAAGCTACATTCACTTTCTCAAAAGGCAAAGTTGAAGTTGAGACGACAGAATCTGAAGGCTGGGACACGATTTTAGGGCCGGGCAACAGACTCGATGGAACATATGTGAGGAATTAACATGCCGCCTGAAT
>CAJOGG010000216.1 GCA_905234205.1 uncultured Synergistales bacterium
CGATAATCACGAATACAACGCTGTAACCTAATAACGTAATAGTCAAAGTCTCTGGGGGTATTGTCATGCTCTCACCTCCTTAAATACCACTATCATTGATGGGAACGGCGCGCTGTTCTTACTGCCTCCGAATTTCAACCTGCCACGGATAAAACGAATTTCAGCCTTGCCATAAATATAGTCATGAAATGCTGCTGTATCAGTACGAGCTGGAATTAACATTACTGCAACGCCGTTATGCTCAGCACATTTCTTGATCCACTTTGGCATATCGCGACCGTATGGCGGATTACAAAAAACCGTCTCGCCTGTCCAGTCTTGCGTTAAGCCGTCTTGTTCCTTCGTGTAGTGCTTCTCACATTTAGCGTTTTCGTGAGTGCTGCACGGGTCAAGCGTAAAGTGAAATTCCGCGTCTAACTCGTCAAAAACTTCCTGCGGGGTTGACCACTCACAGGTTGCTGAACTAAATAATGTTTTATTCATCAGCATTTGCTCCAGTCCCAATTCGGGCAACGTAAACAACTGCTCTCATGGATTACTTCCGCACCACATATCGGACAATGCACACCGTCAAATTCCGGCTCTGGTGTCTCTTCAGCTCCCGGTGCGGCGGGGACTTCATGAGCGTGCTTCATAGCTTCCTTGAATGCCATCTTGCGTCTCGTAGCTTCAAGTCGTTCCTCGTGGGTGGGAAGTTTAGCCTTCGTCATGCTTGGCCCTCCTGTCCTGGGGATACATTGCACACCATGGCAGGCTTGTATCCTGAAAATAGATAAATCCATTATTCCAAGCAACCCGCGCTATAACCGACAAATCCCTCTGTGTATACTTGAATTTACCGGTCTCCACATTCCAACGTGAAAACCATGATGTCCTAGCATTGCAATTAGAACATGCCACAAAAACGTGGAAGTCCTCGTCATTGTCTTTCACATGGTGTAATTCCGCTCCACCACCGCAAAACGGACAAGCCTTTAACATCTCAATCATGCTCCGCCCTCCTGTTCTTGCTTCTGTTGCCAGTGTGCATACTCGCGATCTGTGATGAAGTCTGCTACTTCTGCTAACTTCTTGATGACTGGAAACACTAGCTCAAACTCTGCTTTCTTCAGTCTGAAATTATGGTCGATATAGTTCAAATCTATCTGTTCGGCGTTATAGCCTAAATTGTATATCGCGCTACGTACATTCTTAAACTTGTCCAGAACGTCTTCTAGCTTGTGCAACTCATCATCATAGCGTTCTATCTCTCGACGCCCTTTATAGGCATTGTACGAATAACCATAGCTTAATGGATTAGTCATTTCTCGGCCTCCCCGTCGATACGCGCTAATAAGTCCTTGATGCTTATTGTTAGCTCTGCAAACTTGTTTTTTCCAAACCATGACTCGCCAACTAGAACCTGCATAACTTTATAAAGTTCATCGTACATTTCGGGTGCTGCCGCTATGAGTCTCACATTTGCGTCTTGTTCCTCACGTGATAGCCCTAATATGTGCCCAATCCTTGTTAGTTTGTTCATGGCATAAACACAATCATCGTCCATTGTCTTCCATGGGCCTGGTGTAAATTTGCTCATTGTTGAACCTCCATAATCTTTCTCCCGATAAGCTGATAGTATGCAAGCGTCATTGTCCATTTAGCTTTTAATGCTCGGAACTGATGGTGAATGCCTTTCTCGCATACGTACTTAAATTTTTTCTTGTCAATCTCGTACACGCGGCTAACATCAAACTTGAATGTTAGTTTTCTGCGTCGCTCGGCCTCTCTCGCAAGGTGCAATTTAGTCTCTTCGTCGTAAATCTCCTTGCGGGTCTTCCACTTACCAATCGGAGAGTCCCTGAAGCGTTCCTCAAGTTCTTTATCTAAAACATTCCAGCCAAAAAACCTTGCCAGTTTGTTGTAGTTAGCAACTGAAGGGTAATTTTGCCCACATTCATAAGCTGACAAACTCCGATAAGGCACGCCGGTATTCATAGATAGCTGTTGAAGTGTCAACTTGCGCTCCAGGCGTAAATTCTGCAAGTTATCAATGTTTCTCTTTGCCTGCTCGTTGATCCGTATTTGCTCTAATTCCATGGCTAAATCTCCTTTAACTCGTACGTGAGACTGATAACGGACTTCGTGAACTCACTGACCATTTCGGGGTGCGCTTTCTTGAATGCCGCCTGATCGAATTGCGACTTCACACTCTCTTTGAAGGTCAAAACGTAGCCACCGCCGCTAACACTTTTCACGCCTTTAGCCCTGACTTTCTCGTCTAGCACTGATTTTGCGCCGGTTTCCAGCTCTTTAGCCTCTTTGTTCATTTTGCGAGCTTCTTGCAAAATCTCCATGGCGTTTATGACTTCCTCGTCCTCCGTAGTGGCGACTTCATCACCGACTGCGTTATTTGTCTTCCTCTTACATAGTTCGCACAAGTGGGAGAACTCACAGTAGCCGCAAGCCCAATCTTGAGCCGGACAATTAACCTCGGGCGGATTAATCATTTTGAAGATAGCCTCGGCACGCTCCATAATGCTAGTAATACGGAGTAAAGAGTAGTCAACGTAATCAATCCACATTTCCGACGTGTTCTTGTTAATACCGACAATGGCCTGCCAGTCAACCTTACGGCCAGCGCGTTTAGCTCCCCATGCGTAAATGTTCAACTGGTCAGCGTACTGCGGATATTTGCTTTCAGTGCTTGAAGTCTTCCAGAGCCTGAATGCCCGATCGTTCATAGTCTTAATGTCAATCAGAATGTTCTGCTCTTCGCCTTTGGAGATAAAAGCGTCGGGGTGTCCCCGTATCTCACCTCCTTCCACAGGGACAACAACTTCAAACGCTGCATTCTGTGAGCCAGGGTTATATTCAACTTCCCAGCCATCATCACGTAGCCACTTCACGACCATTGGCTCTAAAGCATTGCCCACGTCAAAAATACGTTGTGAGCGCATACTCATTAGCCGCGTACCACAAATTCCTAGCACACGGAAATCCGATCTTGCTTGCTCGTAGTACTTTCATGCTAACGCCTCCTCGTATGGGGTATAATCATCGTGAGGATAATCGAAATCCCAACTATCCTCTTCACTCGCGAGGTCAGCTAAGTAGTCAGCGTCTTTGTATATATCCGCGCACTTAGATCTCAGCTCTGCGAAATGTTCTTTGAACGGGCATTCGTCATAACAAGAACTCATGATGTAATGCCTATAAGAGCATTGATCGCAAATTTCTTCCGCCAAAACTTCAAACACGTCTGTCTCAATCATGATACCGCCTCCATTCTGTCGTTAATCTTAATCAAGTACTCTAACTCACTCAGTTTGCTGTTAGCTTCATTAAGTGCGTGGCTTATTTCCATGTATTTTCTGTAG
>CAJOGG010000217.1 GCA_905234205.1 uncultured Synergistales bacterium
GCCGCCGTTCGTTAAGCGTATTCCAAAGCGGCGCATAAGTTACTGGCATGAAAATCACTCTCCTCAGATTTTTTAGGACATATTAAAACATACTGCCACAAAAATCGCAAATTATTGCGATTTATATGAGAACGCTAAAAATTTTTAAGCAAAGAGACGCTCCGAAAAATTCAAATGGATAGAACTTCTCGCTGATTATGTTATTATCAACTCTTCAAACTTTTACGAAAGGTGGAAATCCATGTTAGTAATTAAACGAGATGGCCAGGAGGTTCCATTTGATGAACGCAAGATTAGAGAGGCTATTCGCAAGGCAGGCGGAGATATTCCCATACTGCCAATCATAGACCAGTGTAGGAAACTAAAACGCCCTATTCACGTTGAAGAAATTCAAGACATGGTTATTTGCGAATTGGAGAGAGACGGATTTTCAGATATAGCTAGAAGGTATAGTGAATACAGATTAGCTCATGAGTTAGCTAGAAAACAGAACACCACCGACGGGCGTATTCTGAGCATTATTGAACGTAACAATGAAGAGGCGCTAGAAGAAAACAGCAACAAGAATCCAATCGTAAATTCAACTCAACGTGATTACATTGCGGGAGAGATTAGCAAGGATATTGCGCGGCGCATTCTTTTACCTGAAGACGTTGTTAAGGCTCACGATGACGGTATCTTACATTTTCATGATGCCGATTACTTTATTCAACATTCTAATAATTGCGAGTTGGTCAATCTCGAGGATATGCTTCAAAACGGGACAGTTATATCAGGGGTAAAGATAGAGCGTCCACATAGTTTTGCTACAGCTTGTAATATTGCCACTCAAATATCGGCACAAATAGCTTCAAACACTTATGGAGGTCAAACGATTTCTTTAGCTCATTTAGCGCCGTTTATTGACGTGTCTCGTAAGAAATTGCAGGCTGAATACAGTGAGGCTATATCAGAGAAATTACTACGTGACGAAATTCGCCGCGGTGTTCAAATGCTTCAATATCAAATTCTGACGCTCATGACTTGTAACGGTCAAACTCCCTTCATTAGCTTGTTCATGTATCTTGACGAAGTGCCCGAAGGCAGAACTCGCGATGACTTGGCTATCCTTATTGAGGAAGTCTTACACCAGCGTATTCAAGGCGTTAAGAATGAAGTTGGTGCCTGGATCAGTCCGTCCTTCCCAAAATTACTTTACGTCCTTGATGAGGATAACGTCAATCCTGATAGCAAGTACTGGTATCTCACTGAATTAGCAGCGAAATGCACAGCAAAGCGAATGGTGCCGGATTATATTAGCGCAAAGGTCATGAAGAAGCTCAAGGGCGATGTTTATCCGTGTATGGGATGCCGTAGTTTTTTAACGCCTGATCCAATTAATCACAAGTACTACGGAAGATTCAACCAAGGAGTTGTAACGCTCAATCTTGTTGATGTTGCTTGTAGCTCTGGCGGTGATGAGGCTAAATTCTGGGAACTTATGGAAGAGCGCACGGAACTTTGCAAGAAGGCATTGATGTGTAAGCATGAGAGACTCAAGGGTACTCCTTCGGACGTTGCGCCGATACTTTGGCAACATGGAGCATTAGCGCGTCTCAAGAAAGGTGAGAAGATCGACAAGCTGCTATACGATAACTATTCTACTATTAGCCTTGGTTATGCGGGGCTTTGTGAGTGTACTTATCGAATGAAGGGCTGCTCGCATACTAAACCTGAAGGTAAAGAATTTGCGTTGAACGTTATGCGATTTATGAATGAGAAATGCGCACAGTGGAGAGCTGAGACTAACATTAGTTTTAGCCTGTACGGGACTCCATTGGAGACAACTACGTATAAATTTGCTCAATGCTTACAACGTCGCTTCGGGATTATTGAGCATGTTACGGACAAGAACTATATTACTAACAGTTATCATGTACATGTTACGGAGCCTATAGATGCATTCAGTAAGCTGGAGTTTGAGAGCGAATTTCAAGAATTAAGCCCAGGCGGAATGATTAGCTACGTTGAAGTCCCCAACATGCAGAATAACATACCAGCGGTCTTGGCAGTAATTCAACATATCTATAACACGATAATGTACGCTGAACTTAACACAAAGAGCGATTATTGTATGGTATGCGGCTTTGATGGCGAGATTCAAATCGTGAATGACGGGGATAAGCTAGTGTGGGAATGTCCGCAATGCGGTAATCGTGATGAGCGTAAAATGTCGGTAACTCGAAGGACGTGTGGCTACCTTGGCTCTAATTTCTGGAATCAAGGTCGAACGCAAGAGATAAAAGAAAGAGTATTGCACTTATAGCCATGAACATAGCAGGGATAAAGTATTACGATATAGCTGACGGAGAAGGGGTACGTACAGCAATGTATGTATCAGGCTGCCGTCGGCATTGTCCTGGCTGTCATAATCAAGTAGCCTGGGATTTTAACTATGGAGAACCATTTACGTCCGAACTTCAAGATAAAATATTGAAGTCTTTGGAGCCGTGGTATATTGCGGGGCTGTCAGTGTTAGGCGGAGAACCATTTGAGCTTGAAAATGCTGTGGAGTTGGTGCCATTCTTGAAACGCGTTAGAAAAAGTATCTGGATATACACAGGCTATATGTACGAGGAAATTCAAAAATCGGCATTAGCTAAACTGGCAGACGTAATCGTGGATGGAGCTTTCCTCTTAGAACAACGAGACGCTGGGCTAGCATTTCGAGGCAGTAGAAATCAACGGATAATTCGACGGTACCATTCTTGACCAGATATATACCTGGAATTAAAATTTTCTGCATGCTATGATCCGCCTTTATAGAACGTAAATTATGCAAGGGATTCCTTATTTGTCAAGCGATTGCGGCTGGGGATCCTTTGTCCTAGAGAAGGTGAGCTTATGAATATTTTGAAGTCATGTATTGAATTTGTTTTAATGTTACTAC
>CAJOGG010000218.1 GCA_905234205.1 uncultured Synergistales bacterium
ACCCAGTTAGGCGAGATACCGAACAAGTAATTTGTAAGCACAGCTATTCCCGAAACGCCCAAGTCCGGAAATCTATAATGCAGCGTGAAATAATTGACCGCAAACGCCTGCAATGAACTCGCAAATATCATAATCAATACTGCTTTCCATTCTTCTTTGATGATTAATTCAACGTGTGCCATAAATTTTTTCATAGCTATAATTCATCTCCTTCCGATTTAGTCAATATTAGCACAGAGCAAAACAAGCTATAATAGGCGCAAAATTTTCACATGGAGCTGCAGAAATTGAACGATAGACAACGAAAATATTTTGGTACTGACGGAGTACGAGACCTAGCCAACTCTGGAAACATGACCAGCGAATTTGCTTTGAAACTTGGCCGGGCTTTCATTAAATTCAATCACGGTAAAAAGATCGTAATAGGCTGCGACACTCGATTAAGCGGACGAATGTTGGAGGGCGCATTATATTCTGGAATGAGTTCAGAGGGTGCCGACGTTTATTTAGCCGGAGTTATCCCAACCCCTGGAGTAAGTTACGCCATAAAAGCTTTGAACGCTGACGGAGGAGCCGTGATTAGTGCCTCACACAACCCCGCAGAATACAACGGCATAAAATTTCTTGGCCCTGATGGCTGCAAACTTTCGGACGATGAAGAATTAGCGATTGAGGATTTATTAAACGACGACAACAATAACGCTTCCGGCAATGTAGGAAAAATTTACGACGCCCCTGAACTCGTTGAACAATACGCAAAACATATAGCCTCACTCTTAAATCCTGACGCAGTTGTGAATAATGTTGCCTTTGATTGTGCTTGCGGAGCTTCTGCCAAAAGTGTGCCCGTTCTGATTACCAACACTAACTTCCATAAAGCTAACACAGCGATAATTTCACAAGCCTACGACGGCCTCAATATCAACAAGGACTGCGGAGTCATGCACATGGAAAATCTTACAAGCTATGTGAAAGAGCATAATATGGCATTGGGATTTGCATTTGATGGCGACGCTGATAGGGTATTAATCTCTGACAAACACGGAAGAATTATTGACGGCGATATTATTTTGTGGGTAATTGGTCGCTGGCTCGCGAAACGTGGCACTCCTGGAAGCGATAAGGTAGTCATAACCGTGATGAGCAACATGGCATTAGAAACTCATTTAGCTAATGAGGGCATAAAGGCTTTGCGTTGTCCTGTTGGAGATAGATACGTGTTAGAGACAATGAGAGAGTCCGGGGCAGCTCTTGGCGGGGAACAATCGGGCCACATAATAGCGACGGAATTTACGAGCACTGGCGACGGATTATGCACGGCTATGTTGTTCTTGAATGCCATTCACGATTTAGGCGAGGACACAGGGACTTTGATTGACCGTTTCGGACGTTATCCGCAGCGATTGACAAATTTAACTCTCAAAAAATCCCGCGACCTTGTCAACATGCAGGCGATAGAAGAAATTGTGAACGAGTACACCAGCAAAGTTATTAACGGGCGAATCTTCATCAGGACTTCCGGCACAGAACCATTATTGCGAATCTTAGTTGAAGCTCCGGAGAAAGCATTAGTTGAGGAATTATCGGACACGTTAGCGTTGAGGCTTGAAGAGTTTTGCTAAGCATTGTGATATTATTTTCGTGAGAGGTGAAATTTGTATTGAACGACATAAGGCAAATACTTCAGGAACTTCACGAGAATAAAATTACAGTTGATGACGCATACTTGAGATTACGAGAACAACCCTTTGAGGATATCGGCTATGCGAAAGTTGACTTGCACAGGAAAATTCGACAAGGTGCTTCAGAAGTCATATACGGGGCCGGAAAAACTCCCGAACAGATCGCAGGAATAATAAACGTAATGCGCTCTCACCACCAGAACACTATTTTAATCACCCGGCTTTCACAAGAATCTGCTGACAAATTAAAATCTCTAGGCTGCGAAATAGATTATCATTCAGACGCAAGAATAGGCATAAGCGGAAAAATCCCTGAACCTAAGTCACAAAAATTTATAGTGATAGCTACTGGCGGCACGAGTGATATACCTGTTGCTGAAGAAGCGGCACTCACTGCTGAAGTATTGGGCAATCGTGTAAAACGTCTCTATGATGTTGGCGTCGCAGGTTTGCACCGAGTCTTATCACACATAGACGAAATTATGAGCGCAAATGTAATTATCGCGGTGGCAGGAATGGAAGGGGCATTAGCGAGCGTGTTAGGAGGCTTGGCCGATTGTCCTGTTATAGCTGTCCCCACGAGCGTAGGCTACGGAGCGTCATTCGGGGGCGTAAGTGCATTGCTTGCCATGTTAAATTCTTGCGCGTCTGGTGTGAGCGTCGTTAATATAGATAACGGATTCGGAGCTGGCTACTTGGCCGGAATGATTAATCAAAGGTGTGAGAATAAATAAATGTTCGGAACAGATATAGGAATAGATTTAGGAACTGCTACGGTATTGATTTACGAGAAACATCACGGAGTAGTCTTGCGTGAACCCTCAGTCGTGGCAGTCGATCAAGATACAGGAGATATTTTAGCGGTAGGTTATGACGCAAAAAGCATGGTCGGAAGGACTCCAGGCAGCATAACTTCAGTAAGACCTTTACGCGATGGAGTCATAGCTAACTACGAAATGACCGAGGCAATGTTACAGCACTTCATGAGACGAGTAACAAAGGGCTCACAAAAATTTTTCCGCAATAGAGCAATGATCTGCGTACCTTCAGGAGCTACTGACGTTGAAAGGCGTGCAGTGTTGGAAGCGGCGTTGGAGGTTGGGGCGCGTGAGGCTTATTTGATTGAGGAACCTATGGCGGCAGCAATCGGGGCTAATCTCAAAGTTGAAGAGGCTCGCGGGAAAATGATCGTTGATATTGGAGGCGGCACTACGGATATAGCGCGGAGTCGTAGTGTCAAAATCATTGAGGCTTGGCGGCGATAAATTCGACGAGGGAATCATGCGTTATTTACGTCGTCAATATAATCTTGCAATAGGTGACCAGACAGCAGAGAACTTGAAGATCATGATCGGAACTTGTACCCCCATGGAAGAAGACCAGCGAATGATCGTGAAGGGGCGTGATTTAGTTCAAGGGTTGCCGCGTCAAATTGAAGTTACTAGTTCAGCTGTGAATATGGCAATAGGCGAAATGATTCAAACTTTGGTTGACGGTATAAGAAACGTTTTAGAGTCAACACCTCCAGAATTATCAGCCGATATTATCGACAGAGGAATAGTCTTGACTGGTGGGGGAGCTTTACTGCGTGGACTACCTGAACTCGTGGCGCAACAGACCGGAATAAATTGCTTTACAGCCGAAAATCCCATGGAGAGCGTGGCACTTGGAACAGGTAAAGCCTTGGCCGAAATTGATAACTTACGAAACACAGGCCGAAGCAGTATGCTAATAAATCTCAAACGCTCAAGCCGAAAACATTACTAGAATATAAGAGGGGGTGAATGAATAAATGAACAGAGGAATATACGAAGCAGCCGCGGGAATGATTGTACAGGAGACTAATCTTGATGTGGTTGCTAACAACTTGGCCAACGTCGATACAACAGGTTATAAACGTCGTGTGAGTGCAAACGCTGATTTCTCTGCTTTAATGGATGGGATCGAGAAAGTTTCAGAAGATGCAGAGACGAAAATAACTACAGTACTTCCTGCCGATATGCCTTTCAAGGGACGAAAGATTATAGGCTCGTTTGCTCTTGCTACAGTTTTCAGCGAGGACGTTATGGACACAAGCCCCGGTGTTGTCAAGACCACAGAAAGCCCGCTTGATATGGCGATAGATGGTCCGGGGTTCTTCTCTGTTGCTGATGGCGAAGGCAATACTTTTTATACCCGCGAAGGAAATTTTGTGCTCGATAACAACGGTAATATCGTAACCCCTAACGGAATGAGCTTACAAGGCGAGGGCGGAAATTTATCGGTCGGAAATGCTACCCACGTTGAAGTTAATAGAACTGGCCAAATAATTGCAGATGGTGAAGCAGTTGGAAGAGTCAGCGTGTTCAATTTCGAGAACCCCACATATTTACGTCATGAGGCGAGAAATTTATTGACCCCTACAGAACAATCCGGAGAGCCTGAAGCAGTTGCTAACGTCAGAATCTGGTCGGGAGCTTTGGAAATGTCAAACGTGAGCGTCGTTGAAGAAATGGTCAGAATGATCGAAGCTCAAAGAGTCTACGAGGGAGCAAGCAAAGCACTAATGACTCACGATGAACAAACAAGTAAATTGATTACGTCATTCAGTAGAGGATAAGGAGGAGATAAAAAATGTTGCGTTCATTATGGACAAGCGCGTCAGGAATGATTGCACAACAAACGCATTTGGACGTCGTAACACACAACTTAGCAAACGTTAATACACAGGGCTATAAAAAACGTAGAGCGGACTTTGAGGACTTAATGTATCAGATTTACAGAGAGCCTGGCGCACCTATTGAGCCAGATTCACTCGTGCCTACAGGTGTACAGGTCGGACTAGGGACAAGAGTCACAGCTACTCCAAGCTTTATGGTACAGGGAAATTTCCAGATAACTGATGGCCCGCTCGATTGGGTAATTATTGACGATAACGGCTTCTTTCAAGTTAATCTTGGCAACGGTCAAATAGGCTATACACGTGGAGGCTCTTGGCAAATTGACGACCAGGGACAAATAGTAAACGAGGACGGCTATTTGTTAGAACCTGCTATTACGATTCCTGAAGACGCCCAAGAAATTCAGTTATCCCCAACCGGAGTTGTCAGCGTTCGTATTGCTGGTGAGACTGCTTTACAGGAGTTAGGACAAATCGAATTAGCACGCTTCATAAACCCAACAGGACTTAGAGCTATCGGCGATAGGTTATTTGTAGAGACAGACGCAAGCGGCCAGCCAATAGTTGCAGCCCCTGGTGAGGACGGAATGCCACAAGTACGTCAGAACGTTATCGAAATGTCAAACGTGCAGGTCGTTGAAGAAATGGTCGAAATGATCGTCGCACAACGCGCTTATGAAGCTAACTCTAAAGGTATTCAGACGGCTGATGACTTACTACGAATAGCCAACGGGTTGAAACGTTAATGACTAAGAAATTCATGAAGTTGGGGCAAATTCTCTTGCTCCTTTTTTTTATCCTGACGCCTGTTTACGCTGAACAAAACATCAAGATTGAAGTCCCCGAAGTAATTTACTCGAGCAACGACTCCTTTACGCTTGGCCAAGTCGCAAAAATCTCCGGTGGCAATGTCAAGACTCGCAGAACTCTCAACAAATTAACGCTTTACGCTGATGGTGATAGACTCTCGCGCAATGAAGTCTTACGAGCTATCAATGAAAGTGATGCCAGCGACGCTAGAATCGAATTGTACATGCCGCTTTACTCACGAATTGAAACTCCTGACTATGAAGGCAATTTCACAGAGACTCAAGAGCCAACGACTTCACGCAATGTCAATGATTTAATCCCGTTGATAAAATCTTTAGCAGGCTGGAACGGTGGTGTAGAAGTATCCGCGAATGCTCCTGTGCCTGAAGGTGAACTCGTTGAC
>CAJOGG010000219.1 GCA_905234205.1 uncultured Synergistales bacterium
GCGTAATCTCTGCATGGCCATGCTGTCATTCTGTAAGTCAATTCCGTCTGACTTCTTGAACTCTTTGACCATCCATTCTACTATTCTGTTGTCCCAATCGTCGCCGCCGAGTCTGTTATCACCAGCAGTTGCCAAAACCTCAAAGACTCCTTCACCGACATCAAGCAATGACACATCGAACGTACCGCCGCCAAGATCGAATACGAGAATCTTATGCTCTTCCTTACGATTTTCACCATAGGCCAAGCAAGCTGCTGTGGGTTCGTTGATTATCCTCAAAACTTCAAGCCCTGCTATAGTTCCTGCGTCTTTAGTCGCCTGTCGTTGAGCGTCTGTGAAGTATGCTGGTACAGTGATAACAGCCTGTGTAACTGGTTCGCCTAAATAGTCTTCAGCGTCTCTCTTTAACTTTTGCAAGATCATTGCGGAAATTTCTTGTGGCGTATATTTTTTGCCGTCAATTGAGACTCTGTAATCCGTACCCATTTCGCGCTTAATTGACATAATAGTTCTATCAGCGTTCACGATTGCTTGACGTTTTGCAAGTTGTCCTACGAGTCTTTCGCCGTCCTTCGTGAAAGCCACTACTGAAGGTGTTGTGCGTGCGCCTTCGTTATTGGCGATAATTGTTGTCTGGTCGCCTTCCTGTACTGCTATGCAGCTATTTGTTGTTCCTAAATCTATTCCTACTACTTTTGCCATGATTATTATTTCCCTTCTCTATCAATTATTTATTCAAATTTGTTACCATATACTTGGTAATCGAAGCGCATCGTTTTGCTGTTTCGGCCTCAAATTCTTTGAAGTCAACGTGCTGCGAGTCGTCTGCTTTGTCGGAAATCGCCCGTATTATTGCAAAAGGTACATTGTTCAGATAACAGACTTGCGCTATTGCTCCGCTCTCCATTTCACAACAATCGCCACCAAAAGCTGAAACTATAGCTTCCTTCTGTTCCTTCTTAGCGATAAATTGATCTCCTGTGCAGATACGTCCTTCTACAACTTGAACGTCTGGTGCTGCTTTACGGACTGCATCAACTGCAAGCGCCCTTAACGTCTTATCACTCTCAAAGGCTACAAGCCCCGTATAAGGAATCTCGCCTTTCCTGAAATTTATAGGCGTAACGTCATAATCGTGCTGAACCGCATCAACTGCCACGACAATATCACCAATGTTGAGCGCGTTATTCAATGAACCTGCTACACCAGTGTTAATAACGTGACTCACGTCGAAAATATCAACAAGCATTTGTACGCATATTCCGGCGTTTACTTTGCCCATTCCGCATTTCACTATCACAACGTCTGTATCTCCGAGCTTACCTTCGCAAAATTCCATGCCTGCCTTCGTGGTTGTCCGCGAAATTTCAGCAGCCTCTTTCAAATCAGATACTTCAACGTCCATTGCTCCAATAATGCCAATTTTCACACCTGCATATGCCTGCGTGGACATCAACATAATCAATATTAAACACGAAACCAAAAATTTCTTCATTGATCGCACTTCCCTACTATAACCTGCGCCGGGCGCAATACCCTGTCTTTGGTCTTGTAACCCTTCAGCCTCTCTGTAATAACTTTTCCGTCTAATTCTTCATCGTCAATTTTTTCAGTGCCTGCTGCGTCGTGTAAAACCGGGTCGAATTTCTCACCTTTAGCCTTAATCACGCTCACTCCTAAATTCTCGAGAACGCTCACAAATTGCCGCTGTACCATTTCAACACCCTTGATTATGCTTTTAGCGTCTTCACTGTTAGCAACTTCCAAGGCTCTATCAAGATTATCAAGCACTGGGAGAATCTCTGTGATTACGTCCTCTTGAGCCCTCTTTCTTGTTTCAGCACGTTCCTTTGTTGTACGTTGACGGAAGTTGTAGAAATCAGCGCGCGCTACGGCCAAGTCATGCTATCTTATCTTCCAGTAATTCATTTTCGCTCTTCTCTTCCTGCTGCTCCTGTTCATTCTCTAGTTCCTGTTCTCCTTCCAAGTCATTCACCCCCTATCTGCCGAGTCCTCGTCTAATGCTTCTGCAACGCTCTCTAGTACGCTTATAGACTTCTCGTAATCCATTCTCAACGGTCCGATTAGTCCTAAAACTGCTTTTTGCTGACGTGGTCTTGCTGGAATCAAGATCATAGCGTTATCCTCCATGCCTTCCGTCTCGTTTTCCTCACCCAACGAAATTTTAAGGGCTGAACTTTTGCGGCACTTCTCAATCAACTTGGCCAAGGGCTTCTCCTGCTCCAACAGGTTCAAAACTGCTTGCAACCTTGATAACGTTTGGAAATGCGGCAAACCTAGAATTTGACACGCGCCAGAACTAAAGAACTTATAATTCTGTTCGGTCAAAAATTTATCAAGCTCCTTAATAGCTTCACGGCATGATGATTCGGCCTCCTCAAGTCCTCCCATGACGTACTGATAAAGAATTTCACGTACTTCGCTCCATGAATGACCACTGGCTACAGTGTTGATTCGTCGGCTTAGATCTTCAAGCGACTCCGCGCTGACGTCATAAGGCAAATTAAACTGCGAATGATGAACTAATCCGCCCCTCAAAACTATCAAGGCTAAAACGTTGCTGCCCCCCATAAGAATTAAATCAATATGTTGTATTTCAGCGTCATCAAGCGTCGGCATTGCGGCAACTGCTACACAATTAGTTAATCTTGCCATGAGGTGAGTAACGTGATTCAGTAGCTCTTCGATTCCGCTCTTGCTCCCGAGTATTTCCTTGCGTATATCCGCTTCATGTGAATGGTATCTGGCTCGCGCTGTTACAGAGTCAACATAAACACGATAAGCTTTCGGGGTTGGGAGTCTTCCTGATGAAGTATGAGGCTGATAAAAATACCCAAGCTCTTCAAGGTCGGACATTTCGTTCCGTATGGTCGCAGAACTTAAACCGCGTATGTATTTCTTGACTATAGTCCGTGATCCCGCCGGCTCTCCCGTCTTAATATACTCGTAAACAACTGCAAGAATTATGCTTAATTGTCTCTCTGTCATCGCTATAAACTCACCTCCAACTTATTATTTTATTCTCTTAGCACTCAAGTGTAATGAATGCTAGTAAAAATTCAACGTTGATAATATTAGCAGAGGCTCCCTCAAAAATCAACATCGCATAAATTTTGCCTGATATAATTCTTGTGTAAGGAGTGATGAAAAATTTCTAGTATGAAAGTTACGATCTTAACAGTAGCATTTAACGCCGAAGCGACAATATCAAAAGCTATAGAGTCAGTGATTAATCAGACTTACGATAATATCGAGTACATTATTATTGACGGAGCTTCAACAGATAACACGGTCAAAATTTGTGAAGGATATTTAGAACGCTTCAACGCTCTTTCCGGACGAAACATGCAAATAATTTCTGAGCCAGATAAGGGAATGTATGACGCCCTCAACAAAGGCGCAAGGCTTGCACATGGTGAGATAGTTGGGCAAATTAACGCTGACGATTATTATGAACCAGACGCCGTGCGTGCAATGGTAGATTTATATGAGCGCGAGAAATTCGATCTAGCTTGGGGAAGTCTGAACGTGATAAAACCCGACGGAGGATTCGTGAAACATGCTAAGCTCCCAAAGTATAAATTATTCTGGTCAACGTTACATTGGTGCCACCCTGCGGCATTTGCTAGACGTGAAATTTTGCTTGAGTACCCTTATCCGTTGATAAATTGGCACGATGACTTTGACTTCGCGACGCGTTTATACGTTGAGGGCAAAAAATTAGCGACAACCGACAAAATTATCAGCAACTTCACAGTGGGAGGTTATAGCACCAAGGAGAGCTTCAAAGCTGTAAGACGACGTATTAGTGACATTTACGGGATATACAGGAAATATGGCATGAGCAGACTACATTATTTAGAGCGTTGGTTATTTGAGCTTGCGAAATACGTCAAGATAAAATAAGAGGGCCTGAATTACCCAAACCCTCTTGTTGTTTCCAAGTTTTAATCTGCTGCTTTTATGAAGTTTACGTGGTATTTGCAGGAGACTTACAACTATGATAACTTTATAACGTTGGCAGCTTGTGGGCCCTTCTCACCGTTTACGATCTCGAAGGAAACTTTCTGTCCCTCATTGAGAGTCTTGAAGCCCTCACCCTGAATTGCGCTGAAGTGGACAAAAACGTCTTTGCCATCGTCTACAGTGATAAATCCGTAACCTTTACTTTCGTTGAACCATTTTACAGCACCCTGTGCCATGAAAAAAAGCCTCCTGATAAATATTCAAATAAAAAATTTCTCGCCCCTACTAAATATTTCAGAGCTGCGTTTATTTTTTAAGAATACATGTTTTTACTGACAAAGTCAACCGCAAAAAGATTCTAACATTTTCACAATAAGAGCAATGACTCATATAGTAGTTAATATAGCGATAAAATAACTTTTGTGAATCTTGCATAATCATACGTTAAAGTGTAATATCATAAAAAAATTTCATGGGAGCTTGTTTACAGGCTGAGAGTTCACTACAAAGTGAAGACCATTATAACTTGATCCGGGTAATGCCGGCGTAAGGAGCATTTCAGATTTATTCATTCACTTAATCAATCTCAAAATGTTGCGGCCCCATAAAATCTCTAAAGGGGGAAATTATTTTGCTAGGTCAATATCTCGATAACGTTCGCGCGAAATCACCACTTGTTCACAATATCACAAACTACGTAACCGTTAATGATGTCGCTAATGTATTATTAGCTTGTGGAGGGAGTCCAATTATGGCCGATGAACCCGATGACGCTGTGGAAATCACTGCAATATGC
>CAJOGG010000220.1 GCA_905234205.1 uncultured Synergistales bacterium
CGGGGTTGTATTCAACTTCCCAACCGTCCTCACGCAACCACTTCACGACCATTGGCTCCAAGTAATTGCCTACATCGAAAATTCTTTGAGAGCGGGAACTAGTCCTGCCCTCGTAATCATTAGCCGCGTACCACAAATTTCTAGCACACGGAAATCCGATCTTGCTTGCGTGTAGTACTTTCATGCTAACGCCTCCATTCGTCGTTCTGCTTCCTGTTTGGCTAAAAACATTCCGTCTTCATATGGGTTATAATTATTATGAGGATAATCAAAGTCCCAGCTATCTTCATCAGCAGCTAGGTCAGCTAAATAATCAGCGTCTTTGTAAATATCCTCACACTTAGCTCTTAACTCGGCAAAGTGTTTTTTGAACGGGCATTCGTCGTAACAAGAACTCATAATGTGTTGCCTGTAAGAACATTGCCCGCAAATTTCTTCCGCTAAAATCTCAAATACGTCTACTTCAATCATGATGCAAGCTCCTTTCTGTCTTCACTGCGAATAACGTTCTCCAATTCGTTAAGCCTCCTAGCAGCTTCAGATAGATGCTGAGAAATCTGCATGTAAATTCTGAATGCTGTATCAAAGAAAGCCCCCTCATACATAAAACAGTCATCACTGAAAGATAAGTCCTTCCCATCTAGCATCATTTGTATGTCAATAAGAAGGTGGCGAATATCCTGACAATCCCTAACGCTCATATCCAAATACTTCATTGTGTCCTCCTATGATTCCCACGGCAAAACGCCCTGCAGCCTCAATCTCATGGTCCCAATCCATGACTCGCCACGTACGTAGCACCAACTTGCGCTTCTTGTTTGATTTCCTCATGTAGCTGTAACGCAGAAATTCCCTAATTAACGTTCTCATTGTGTCTTGTCTCCAGTCTTAATTTTCATAAATTGTTGTATTTTCTTAAGAAGAAATATGCCGCTGTCATCATCAAAAAACACACTCCACAAATTACTTTCAATAAAATCAAACTTTAAGAATAACTGAGCGTCCTTGTAGGTAATATGTTTCTTATTGCATTTGAATTGCCTACAGATAAAAGGCCTGACTTCATAAATATTGCACAAGTTCTTGTCATTTAAGAATGGACATAATGTATCAAACACATTTTCTTTCCCTGTATAGTGTTTACAAGGTTTTATGTCGTGTTCATGAATATATTCACTAATCATTAAAACATCTTGTGAACAAATTGGTAAGAAAGCCCCGCAACATTCACCACACTTAGTACAATGCCCCCCATTTGTATGATCTTCATAGCAAACTTTACTGCTTGTGAGACCAGTCTTCCACATTGCAATTACACTATCTATATGTTGTATTTCTGTTTTCAAATTTCTCCTCCTGAATAAAGAAATACGCGCCCAGTGTTTGTAGCAAATATTGAACCGGAGAAAACCTTCCTTTCCGTAAAATTTTTTGCCTGAGCGCGTTCACTCACACCGTATCAAGCACAGTGAAAAATGAATAAGAGGAGGATTCCCTACCTTTCATGAAATTTTGTTTTTTGGCTCAATACAGAATGAGTAAAGTAGTCCCCTCACGTAAAAGATTTCTAACAGAAAAGCAGAAAGGTTGTGATAAAAATAACGTGTACGTAAGGGGTAATCTTGAAAAATTACAATCCACTTTCGCAGAAGGTTTGATAAAACTTTCTTGCCTTGTATTCGTCAATTCTCATGCCAGCCCCAATTTCTTGTCGCTAAAGAACTGAAACTTGTTGTCAATAAACTATGCGCCCTAACCCCTCAACTAATCAATTTGGAGCAGTCGCGGCCATCATCAGTACACGCCTAACGTGCAGACGGGGTTGCCCCCGTTTCGGCCTAAATATCCAAAATTGCTATTCCATACGCCTCAGCACACATACGCTCAACTCTGCACCCACGGGCTTTTTCCCAACCCTCCGCAAAAACAACATAATCAGCGCTCGCCATGCGTTTCAGACTTTCAGCTAAACATTCAAGCGGTTTCAGCTTATAAACTTCATTCAGATACGACTCCACAAAAACAACTGGTTCGTTAAGTCTTGCACTGACACTTTCAAGAATCTTCTGCTGTGCACTTATAATTTCCGACCTGTCTTTGCCATTCATAGGCATTGAAATAAATACTCTCTTCGACATTTGAATCCTTCCTTTCTGATTTAAAATTCTTCCTCTGGATCAAACAACCACTCCGTCCGATCCTTATCCATTGCACACGTCAGCTTGAATATCCCCTTAGGCGTTATCCTTACTGCTCGTGTACGCAAATCCACCTCAAGTAATCCCTGCTTGATTGCTTTCAACGTTGGTTGCAGATACGAATGTCCACTGCGACGACACAAATACCTGTTCTCAAGTCCCCACTTCACAGCCCTGTTCTGGCCAATGTCAGCGCCGTTCTGTGCCATGGAGTTCGCCATGTCTTGCCATGAGTACGAGTTACCCGAATGTGACACCGCCTCCGCAAAATCGACTTTCTCTTTGTCGTCCTCGATCTTCTCTTCAAGTGCCTGGATCGTTTCATGTTGTTCGATAACTCTCTGTGCTAAAGCTAAGACTTCATCACCATCACCATGCTTTACCTTTACTGAATAGCTCCCCGTTCGCATGATTGCCGGCAAAACTTCATGAGTTATCCAGCGACGGAAATTTTTGGCTTCAGGCTTCCTGCTTTTCATTGTGAGTGTGTATACGCCAGCTTCAGAAATTACGTTCGTTACTTGTTTTCTTCCGATGGGGTCGGTAATAGCTACCCCAGATTTTTCATCACCGTCAAGTTCCTTAATTGCGTCTTTATGATTCTTGATTTCGAGAATGTCGCATACGTCTTTGGCCACAAACCATACTTGCCCGTCCTGCTCTAC
>CAJOGG010000221.1:0-638 GCA_905234205.1 uncultured Synergistales bacterium
AATCAAGCGTGAAGCTGGTCAAAAAGATTCAGGCGTGCTTATTCCTGGTCATGGTGGAATGTTGGACAGGTTTGACAGCATATTATTTAACGGATTGACTACTTATTTAGTGTTGAGGGTGTTACTACAATGATAAATCTAGGAGTTATAGGTGCTACAGGGAGCGTCGGAAGCTCTATTATGGCAGTGTGTGAGGCTTGGCCCGATAAAATTCACGTCTTGGCATTAGCGGCTAATAGGCGTTCTGAAAAATTGCAGGCTCTTGCGAAAAAGTTTAACGCTCAAAAAGTTTACGCTTACGAAGAAACAGGCGACGAGGGACTCGAAAAACTTGCCACCGACGAGAATATCAATCATGTTGCTTTTGCTTCATCGGGGACTCAGGCTATTAAGGCTCTATGTTCAGCTTTGAATGTCGGGAAAAACGTATCGCTTGCAAACAAAGAAAGCATAGTTGTAGCTGGTAAATGGGTCATGCCTCTTGTGAAACACTCCGAACAATTGCGCCCGCTTGATAGTGAACATAACGCTATATGGCAATGTTTACACGGTGAAGACAAAAACTTTGTGCGCAAAATTTATCTCACAGCCTCGGGAGGACCTTTCAAAAATTTCACGCTGGACGAGTTAAAGCGCGT
>CAJOGG010000221.1:669-3521 GCA_905234205.1 uncultured Synergistales bacterium
GCATAGAATTAATCGAAGCTATGGTTTTATTTGGGCTTGATGAGTCACAAGTTGATGCGTTGATCTCGCCAGGGTCATTCGTTCATGGGCTTGTCGAATGTGAGGACGGAAGCGTGAAGATGTTGGCGGCTGAACCAGATATGAAATTGCCCGTTGCGTCATGTTTGTTCTGGCCAGAAAGATTTTTCCCGTGCGAAGAATTTAAGCGGCCTGAATATAATTTGCACGAGATAAGATTTTACACGCCCGATCAAGAAAGATTTCCCGCTGTGAGAATTGCTCGTGATGTCATGAAGAAGAAAGGCGCATATCCAGGTGTGCTTGTTGGAGCTGATGAGGTGGCCGTGGATTTGTTCCTGAAGGGCGAAATAGCTTTTACGGATATAGCTGCGTTGATTGAGGATACTTTGAGCGCGTGGGACTCTCCTGAACCTAAAACTCTTGATGACGCTATTGAAGTCGTGAGACTCGCAAAAATTAAAGCGTTAGAGCGAAAGAACACTCTTGGCCCAAAATTCAGCGGCGTTGATATTTCCCATTAAGTCCTTAGCCTTGAGTAAGCTCTCGTTAATTTCCGTTCTGCGTTCAGAATCGTCGATATAATTCTCAAGTTCATTCATAATATTTTCAGGTGTTGCCCTGTCGCATAATAGTTCAGGGTAAACTTGTTTGTCCGTCAACATATTGGGAATGGAAATATTTTTTGTGTGCACCAAATTTTTCAGTATTATGTAATTCAATCGCCTCATGTTATAAATTACAACCATATAACGCTCAAGCAGCATAGCCTCCACGGCAACCGTCCCGGAAACTCCAGCGACTGCCAATGAGCCTAGCATTAGTTCGCGTCCTTCACCTTCCCAATATTCAAAGCCACAAGCACAGACTCGAGTTCGTAATTCGTCGGCTAGATTCTTCGTGAGCCCTGGAGCTATTGAGAACACCGGCACAAAATTTTTCTCACGCAATAATTTCGCAGTCCCAAGCAATATATCAAGGTGATAATCAATATCGTAACGTCTACTTCCAGGCATTAGTGCTATAACTCTTTCAAGGCCGTAAAGTTTTGAAAACTTGCTGGAGATTCTTACCTTGGCCAAGTCGTGAACTAACGGGTGTGCCTTCCACAATGAATTAACGCCCCTATCGCGCAAAAATTTATGTTCAAACGAGAATAAAGGCAGGCATAAATCAAAATCGCGTTTGAGATTCTTAACTCGGCTAGTTCTCCATGCCCACACAGTCGGAGGAATCAGGCAAATAATTTTTCCGGTATAGCCAGCTTTTCGCAATGAACGTGCTAGCAATAAATTGAAGTCCGGGCTATCAATCAAGACTGCGGCCTTGGGTTTTGAAGCTATAATTTCGCGGGTTATGTTCTTCATCAGGCGTAAAAGTCTTGGCAAAGCTGGAATTATTTCCACTATCCCCATGAGCTTTAACTCTTCATAACTCCATTTTGCTACAGCTCCAGCCTTCTCACCTTCAGGGCCCATCATTCCCCAGATTCGCAAGTCCGGCTTGAGCTTCAATAGTTCACGGATTAAATCGCCAGCGTAAATATCCCCGCTAACTTCTCCGCATGATATAAATATCTCGTTCATAATCATATTCCCCATACTGCTATGTCAAATTTTTTCGCGAGCGTAAAGAATTTCCCGGGCTCCATAATCAAAGTTGTACCAGACTCTACTGCCAAACACGTAAGCCCGACCGCGTTCATGTTCTCAAGTGTTTTCGTTCCCACCGTAGGCAAATCGTAACGCATGTCCTGATCCTCTTTCATCATCTTCACAAGCACACCATGTTTCACAAATTCCCCCGCGCGTTTAATCATGTTGTCGGTTCCTTCCATTGCCTCTATAGCCACTACCGCACCATCAGCAACGCAAATAGCCTGTCCGAACGAACAGGGCAAAGTTACACGCAAAATATTAACGGCATAATCAATATCGTGAAATTCTTTTTCTGTGGGTGAACGGTGTGATAAATTTCCCTGTGGAGCAATAAATTCCGGAAGTATCTGCCAGTAAGGAATGACATCAATATTATTTGCCTCAAAAGTTTTAACAACGGAACCAAGCAACGAATGATCGTCGCGCAGACTTTTTCTCAATACAGAACGCGTCAAGCCATCAAACAATAAAGGCAGGCAGTAAATCACCTTTTTCGGAATACGACCCGCCATTATTAGTTTATTTGCGCCCCACGCTTTGAGCTCTCTAAGTCCTCTGCCAAGACTCGGAGTCCTCATGTGAATCAATTTTCCCGCATAAGGTCTCAAAACTTCATAGTCATCACGTAAAGCAAGTATCAGCGTAGATTTTTGTGAAGTTTGCAGTTTTTTTGCAATTTCAACAGGAAGAACGCCTTCACCGGCTATTAATGCTATGCTGTCAGAAAACCCTGTCGCCATTTTTGACTCTTTCTATCAATCATATTTTATCTACCCTCAATGCAAAGTATAACGCTATGAACATGAAAACTATGTTCGGCCCCCAACCTGCTGCAATAGGATTAAGATTGCCAGACTCGCCCAAGGCTCTACATAATGACATAACGACGTAATACGCAAATACGAACACTATGCTTATACCGAATCCAACGCCTCCGCCTGAACGTCCACGCCGTGAAGCTCCGAAGCCTGCCCCTAACACAGCCATGATCACGCAAGCCCAAGGCACAGCAAGTTTTAAATGGAACATTACCCACAATTTCGATAAATCAGTCCCGGACATTTCAGCCTGTTTTATGTATATCCATAATTCATGTGCGCTCATGTTTGAAGGTTTACGTGTACTTCGTTGCAACTGTGAAGGCGACATTCTCAAGGCCAATCGTTGACGCTCAAA
>CAJOGG010000222.1 GCA_905234205.1 uncultured Synergistales bacterium
TCGCTACGTCTTTTTTGCGCCTCGTCAATCTATGATACGCTCTCTGCAATAACTTCCTCGCTTTATACCGATTGTTTGAACCCTTTTTCCGCCTCGCTATTAGCCTCTGGCACTTCTTTAGGCGTTCACTTTCTCCAATCTGCACTTGATATTTTTTGCCGTCTGAGGTCGTTATTGTCGTTTTTATTCCCATGTCTATACCAATTTCTGGCTTATATTTCTTCGTCTCACCTCCCTTCTTTTGGTATGTTGTTATCGCCAAATAATAGCCATCAGGCAGATTTAGCAATTTAGCATTGGCAAATTCTAAGTCCGGGATATTCCAGAATTGTTTTGCTCCCTTTATTCGTATTCGTTCTTTGAAACCCTGTATGCCTATATGATTTTCATCATAGAATCTATATGTTATTCTGTGCTGCTTAAGATTTATTGACACATAGTCCGACTTGTAGCGCAATGAGCCTATTTTATGATTGTGTTCTCGAAGAGCAGCAAGAGATTTCATGCTGTCCTTTAAGCCCTGAATAACAGATTGCCTCATCTGCGAGGAAATATATTGCAGCTCATGCGTTACTGGCTGGCGGTTTTTGTCTAGCCCTTGTACTGTCAGTATCTTAGTGTCATAGTCGTTAATATCATGGTCATTCATGAAGGTCAGAATATCGTTATAGAGCCATTTAGCTTCCACAAAAAGCATTTTAAGGTGAGTTTTTTGCTGTTCATTCAGATGAGATATGTCTATTTTAACGCGATATACACGACACGCCTGAGACTTACGCTTATGTTTAGTCTCTTGGCTTCGTTCTCGTATTCGGTTATTCTTCGCTAATCTCTCTTCTTCCGTCATGAAAATATTATATCCTAAAAATGGCGCAATTCATCTCCCACCTGTAGAGGTGAGAGCCTTCTTGCGCGAAAAAGTAAACTTTCGGATATATGCCGCAAAATTATGAACATTGACGGAAAATTTATGTTTGTTGGCGCAAAGGTGTATTGTTCTGCAAATTTTTCGTTATTGGAGGTATTACTCATGACTAACAAACGATTGATATTATGCAGCGTTGTTATGTTGCTGATATTCGCGGCCTTCTCTGCAGGAGGATGCGGAGGCTCAAGCAGTTCATTACCGAATAATTCAGGAACTACCAGCTCTACCGAAATCCCAGCTATGATTGATGTGTGGGACTCGCCGGAATTTGCTCAGGTACAAGAGGAACTGAGGCAGGAACTCATAGCAGAGGGCATTGACCCGGATGCAGAAACCGGCACTGATGTTCAGTTCGTGTTCATCTTTGGTGATCAGGCATTCATAGGCGATGAGCTTTCCGATTCTAATGAAGTTTCCGGCAGTGTATCGGCATCTTCTGTCCGCAATTCAGCACTTCCGGCATCAGAGATCGAAAGAATCGCAGGCATACTCAAGCCAAAATATGAATCTGGTGATGTGATCGCGTTGTTCTGGCCGTCAGCAGGGACGATTAATGACATTTACGAGGCACTTGATGAACAGCCTACATATTTCACCGGCTTATCTGAGCAAGAAGAGTCATCGGACACTTACCCGGAGATTTACGCTATCGCAAAACGTTACGGAACTTCAGGAGTTCATTATTTCTCGTACGAAGTTCCCGGCAGCAAGGCACTGCTGAGAGAAGCAATACTGGGAGAACTGACCAGCGGCGACGGAACTTTTGAGCCGGAAGACGACAGCGATGACGACGACAACGGAGAATCTCAGACCAACACTTCAGGCTTGAGGCAGGAATACATTTTTCAGGCACGGCGTTACGCAAACTTCGTGAAGTGGGTTGCATTGCTCGACAGGAGAGCTGCGGAACTTGACGCTGATGCTGCTTCCGTGAGGTCATCATTCGTTCACGCTGCAGCAGAATCCACATCGGGCAACTTCCTTAGCTGCAATTCCCAAAACATCGATAAAGACTTCAGCCAGTATGTTGCAGGTTATCTCCCTTGGAATCAGGAACGATACAAGCACGATATTAATTATCAGTCCGGCCTAGCTATGACGGTTTACGCGGTTCATAACTTTGCGGATGGTGATGATTATTATCTGGTCAAGCAGAACGCTTTCTCAAGCCCCAAAAACGTCTGGAAAGGGAAAAACGGCGGCTGGGAAGTCTGCAACTTCGGACACCTGACAAACTTCGACGTTGAGGTTCAAGTTCCCGAAGCCACTGCATCAGAAGTATTTACGCTCCAGACCGCCCCGAAGTCCGTGAACCGCGAAGGCTCAGTAACAGACGGAGTAAGCCAGACCATCGGCGGGAAATTCGGGATGAACGCCGGAGCAAACAGTCAAGGGCCGACTGCCGGAGCAAGCGCGGAGCTTTCGTACTCGGTAACTTACAGCCACTCCAGGACTTGGGAGACCAGTGAATGGCGGCTTGATAATGACAGCGGCACTACTAATACACACTGGGTTGCTAAATTCGACGAATCGGCGAACTATGACAACGGTGAAATAAACGAGGCCGGTAAACATCGCGTTGACATCGACTCAGAATGGATATGGCGGGTCAAGAAAAGTTACTGGTCCAAACATGACAAGGTGCAGTTAAAGGCATGGGGTACTACGTGGACAGGTTTCACACTTTGGGAGTATCACTGGTACAAATCCAACGAGAATGAATCTTGGAGTTATGGTATAAGCCAGCCGCGCACATTCAGCATAAACAGGCCGTCTCATGTTTACGTCAGCCAGAAGTCATTTGACTTTGACAAAAACGGCGGAACTAAGAGCTTCAAGATGCTCTGCAACAGCGACTACGAGATAACGAGCAGTGCTTCATGGTGTCAGATAAGCGCGGAGCAGAG
>CAJOGG010000223.1 GCA_905234205.1 uncultured Synergistales bacterium
AAAGTTCTTGATGAAGAACTCGCGCTGTCCCTGTGAATAATCGCTCGAAACGTCGTAAAGTAAAGCAGCCTTCTTAGCATTAAGATTCTTGAATGCGAATTGTGCCATGATTGCGCCCTGATACGGATCAAGGAAGCAAATTCTGAAGTTATACGGTCTGACTTTTCCGTTGTCGTCAACTGTTACTAATGGATTTGTCGGAAGAGTGCCCAAGTGTGAGACATGTCCGCGATTGAATATCGGAGCCGCCGCAATGCATAAACCTGAACCTGACGGGCCAATCGTCGCAACAACTTTATCCTGCTCAACAAGTCGTCGTGCCGCATTAACCATGTCTTCCTGACGTGTTCGGCAGTCATACATGATTACTTCCAAAGGACGGCCCAAAACTCCGCCAGCCTCGTTGATTTCTTTCACGGCAATCTTGATGCTCTCAACTTCAGCAACTCCATATGCCGCAAAATCTCCCGTAACCGTCGCAATCTCGCCAATCTTTATAGGCTCAACAGCAAACGCAGAAGAAGCAAGCAGAGATAAACAAAGGAGGGAAAATATTACTTTCTTCATGAGAATAAATCACCTCATTAAAATTTGAATGTGAAAAATTCTAGCACAGTAAGTAAAAATTTTCAGCGTTTAATCAATCAATGAAATATAACATGTTCTATTTTGATGATGAAATTTTTATTATTTGACAGAAAGAAATTACGCTAATACAATTTTTCACAATTTCCATTACATACATAACAAGACAAGAGAGGAAAAGTCTATTCATGAAAGCTATCACCATTGTAAAGCCCGGTCAAGTTGAAATTCGAGATCTTCCAAAGCCGGAAATTAAGAATGATGAGGCATTGCTTCGTCCATTATTCGGGGGAATTTGCGGAAGTGATTTGAACTCTTATCGCGGAACAAATGAATTCAGCGCGGAAATCGTTGAAATTGGCCGGGACGTTAAAAATTTCAAAGTCGGCGATATCGTTACAGCTAATCCATATTTCAATTGCGGACATTGTTATTCATGCGGCAGGGGATTAGTCAACGCTTGCATGTCAAATCAAACAATGGGAGTTCAGCGTGAAGGCGGATTTGCTGAGTTCGTCGCTATGCCCGGAAACCGATTAATCGACGGTAAAGGCTTGCCCCCAAAAACTTTAGCGTTAATCGAACCGTTTTGCATTGGTTATCATGGAATACAGCGTGCAGGAGTTAAAGCCGGCGATAAAGTTCTCGTTGTCGGTGCTGGAACAATCGGAGTATTAGCGGCGATTGCAGCAAAATCTCGCGGTGCTGAAGTCTGGATCTGCGACGTTGCTCCAAAAAAGTTGGAGTATGCAATGAAATTCGGCCTCAAAGGTACAATCTTGAACACCGGTGCTGAAGCGTTCGATAAAGCCTGGCGCGAAATTACTGACAATAACGGCTTCGATGTAACTGTTGAATGCGTCGGACTTCCCTCAACGTTCCAGAATTGCCTTGATGCCGCATGCTTCGGTGCTAGGGTTGCTGTAATCGGCGTTGGTAAACATAATATAGATCTGGACTTCACAATCATTCAGAAGAAAGAGCTCAACATTTACGGCTCAAGAAACGCAATGACCCGTGACTTCGTAGAGCTTATCGATGTCGTACGCAGTCAAAATCTCAAAATCGACGACGTAATCACCAACATTTACCCGTTTGATAAAGCTGCTCAAGCATTCGAGGACTTCGACAAAAACGCCGGAAGTATGCTGAAAGTTATGATTGAGTTTTAAAGCAAAATGAACTGCTCGGAAATGTGAAAACTTGCTGAAAAAGTTATGATTGAGTTCTAACGCTGGCAAAATGTCAGTGTCAAGAAATTATTATAAGGAGGAATTGTAATATGAAGAAAGTTTTTGCAGTTATCGTTATGTTAATGCTCTGTGTAAGTTCTGCTTCGGCTGATGTTGTTTTACAGCTTGGGTTTGAGAACTCCATGAGTGAGCCGATTGGCCAGGCGTTATTGAAGTGGCAGGAACTCTTAGCGGCTCGTAATACCGGACTCACGATGCAGATTTTCCCGGATTCTCAGCTTGGCAACAAGACGGATTTAATTGACCAGATGCTTTTAGGTGAACCAGTTATGACGCTTGCTGACGGAGCATTTTTCGCGGATTACGGCGTGCCTGACATGGGAATAGTCTTCGGGCCTTTCCTTTTCGCGAATTGGGATGAATGCTGGAAACTAGTAGCGTCCGACTGGTGGAAGAACGAATGCGAGGAACTCAACAAAATGGGCCTCAAAGTCGTAACGTCAAACTGGGCTTATGGTGAACGTCATACTCTCACGACAAAACCTGTAAAAACTGTTGATGACCTCAAAGGTTTACAAATCCGCGTTCCGACAAATCAAATTCAGACAAAGGGCTTTGAAGTACTCGGAGCTACACCGGTCGGAATTTACACAGCGTTACAGCAGGGAACAATCGACGGCGGAGAAAATCCCTTGAGCACGCTTTACGGACGCAAACATCATGAAGTCGCGAAATATTTAATCCTTGACGGCCATGTTCTGAACTATACGAACTGGATTTGCTCGTCAATGTGGTTTGACGGTCTTACTGAGGAACAGCAGAAAGCTCTTGTTGAGACTGGAAACGAAGCAGGAGTTTTCAACAATGAACTTCAGGCAAAAGCAAATGATTATTATCTTGACCTCATGAAGAAAGAAGGAGTTACGGTTGTTGATCCTGATGAAAAAGTTCTTGAAGGTTTCAGGACAAAAGCTCAAGATTTCTACAAAGAGGGAAAATTATTCAAGTGGTCGGACGGACTTTATGAGCGCGTAAAAGAAGCAATGAAATAGCAAGTTAATTTTGGGGGAGTGAGCGTTAAAGTTTGCTCCCTATTTTTATTCGGAGGTGAAATCTCTTGACTACTTCTCTAACACGAAAAAAAGCTAATCCTCTCGTAAAATTTTTATGCAATCTCGACTTACTCATAGCCGCTCTTGCTCTCATAATCTTAACCCTCATTACGACAGCCGGAGTCTTCAAGCGTTATGTTATGAAAGATCCAATCTTATGGCAGGAAGAAATTTCCGCGTTCTGTCAAGTCTGGATGGTCTACATGGGATCCAGCGTTGCATTCCGAACTGGAAGCCACGTAGCAATTGAAATGTTGATTGACGCGCTGCCTGAAAAATTGCAAAAGTTCATGGGCTATGTGATTGATATGATAGTTCTGTTCGTGCTCGTGTTCTTGCTGGTAAAGTCTCAAGCATACGTTGCTCAAGTCTTCGGACGTTCAGGAAGGCCCACGCCTATATTAAGAATACCGTACACGTATCTTTACGGCGTTGCTCCTTATGGATGCGGCTTAATGATAATCAGCTATTTTGTGTCGAAATATGCCCCGATTTTCACAAAGTCAATTGAAGTCCCAGAAAATGAGGTGAACGAAGAATGATTTTGCGAACATGCGGCGTAATCAGCTATTTCATTGCGAAGTATGCTAAAGCCCTCACGAAGTCAATCGAAGTCAATGAATATGAGGTGAACGAAGAATGATTAACGCGCTTAACTTGAGCATAGCCGGAGCAATCTTGCTTGTGATACTTTTGCGGGTATTAAAAGTTTCGTGGCCTGTCGTGATAATCGCGGCTCTCGTGCTTCTGGTCGGAGTAAATATTCAGTGGGTAAAGCCATTCTTAGAGAATATTGGCCGTTCACTCGGGACAAATAAAGTTCTGGGAATTTCGGCGGTGTTAATGCTCGTCTTATTATTCCTGAAAGTTCCCGTGTTCGTCTCAGTTTTCGGCGGTTCGCTAATATATTTCCTGTTTAATCCCGGCATAAATCAAATTATCTTCGGACAAAAGGCCGTAACAGGAACAGAAAGCCCCTCACTCTTAGCAATTCCCTTCTTTGTGTGTGCTGGAACGTTCATGAATTATTCAGGCGTAACGACAAGAATTATGAATTTCTGCTCAGCCGTAACAGGAAGAATGCCCGGAGGTCTCGCACAAGTCAACGTTTTACTCTCAACGTTAATGGGCGGATTATCAGGTTCAAATTTGGCTGATGCCGCTATGGAAGCTAAAATGCTTGTTCCTGAGATGGAGAAGCAGGGATTTTCTAAGGAGTTCTCATCTGTCGTAACTGCCGCGTCCGCAATGATTACGCCGTTAATCCCGCCGGGAATTGCTATGATACTTTACGGCTGTATTGCTGATGTCTCAATCGGAAAATTATTCATGTCGGGTATCACAGTTGGAGGCGCGCTTTGCATTGGCATGATGATACTTGTACACTTTATATCTAAGAAGCGCGGATATCTCCCAATCAGGAATACTAAAATGTCATGGGCTGAACTCTGGGGACACTTAAAGCCCGCATTGCTCCCGTTATGCTTGCCAATAATCATAATCGGAGGAATTAGGCTCGGAGTTTTCACAGCGACCGAAGCAGGAGCTATCGCGATAATTTACGCCATAATCTTGGGCTTGCTTTATCGTGAGTTAACGCTCAAGGGAATTGTTCAGGCCTGCAAAGAGACAGTCAGCACAACCGGCGGCATAATGTTAATCGTGTCGGCAGCTTCAGTCTTCTCATGGGTATTGACGAAAGAAAGAATTCCCCAGCAGTTGACGGAGTTCATCGTATCAATATGTCCGAACAAATACGCGTTCTTGATCGCCGTAAATATCTTCGTCCTAATCGTCGGAATGTTCATCGAGGGCAATGCTACAATGATCGTTCTTGTCCCGTTACTTGCTCCGATAGCCAGACAATACGGAATTGACGAGATACAATTTGCCATGATTTACATCTTCAATAATGCGATCGGTGCTTTATCTCCTCCTATGGGAACGTTGATGTTCGTAACGTGTTCAGTCACTGGCTGTAAGACTAAGACGTTCATGAAGGAAGCTATTCCGTTCTACTTGCTGTTGATCGTCCTGTTAATGTTGTTGACGTTCTGCCCGCCGGTAACTACAGCGATTGTGAAGCTGACATACGGAGGATAAAATTTTTCAGCAGTCTGTTTCTTCGTGAGATGGACTGCAATTTTTTCACACTTCATCTGATATAATATTCCTCACGAGGGAGCACCGGGTGAGTTCAGAGGCTCACTTCTGCAACGGGGGAACCGCTCTGTGGAAAGGTGGTGTGTAGGCTTGCGTAGTCAGGCAAATGCTAAGAAGCGCAAGAAGAAAGCAACCAAAAAGCAGTGGCGTAAGTATGTACCCCATATACATCACGTAGTTTATTGGTTTGTTAGGCTTGTTCTACTCTTGGTAGACTGGTTTACGAACTAAACTAGTGGTTGTTTTTATCTCACGGGGTAAGTTATCTCCCTCATCGCTTACCCTGATTTGCAACCTAATTTTATCACATCAAACCTTATTCTTCACCTCGTTATACATCACAAAAAGTCTCGAGACAATCTCAAACTCGCTCAAATCCTCCGGCCAGCCGTAAGCCTCACACACAGCCTTATCATTCTCCTCATGCGCACTCCGCAATTCTGCCGGCATCGAGACATCATCATACAGCGCCGCAAAATTACACTCAGGATTAGCCGCACGTGCATCAAGTATTCCCTGCGCACAACGCTCAATCTTCACTCGAACAGCTTCGCTCGGACTCGGCAAGATGAAAGTGTTATACACAATCTTCTTGGAATATCTGTAATCCATCTTCAGCCTGCCGCAAACTCTTCGCATCCATGCCATATGAACGCGCGACGTTAAAATCCCGAAGTGATACAAATTTGCGTCGGGAATTATTCTAAGCTCGTCGCCAGGTATCACAGAGCCGTCAAGCCAAGCAATTGGAATATAGAAGCGTTTTTCTGATGAAGTCTTCGGGATTGCAAGATAACGTTCCGGG
>CAJOGG010000224.1 GCA_905234205.1 uncultured Synergistales bacterium
GCGTTTGTCCTTATCAAATTCCGGTCTGCGGTAAATATAACCAGATGAATAAATTTCTCCACTCTGGAAATCTCGTATAGCACAGCCATTGTCCTTGAAATTCGGCAATATCCAATTTAATATCAATCGCCCATCAGTCCCGTAATATTCCGCTAATTCCTTAACAGAAGTACCGTATAATTCCAAGCTAATAAGCTCGTTTTCAGTGCCAGCCGTCGATATCAGATTAACTTCTATATCTGTATCTTCAAGCCATTTGCGCACATCGTTAATAATATCGTTCGCGGTCATTTAGTACCTCGCCTCAAACGCTGGGAAATCAATTAATATATCTTTCACTGCATTATATTCCTTGTTGATGTCATTCATTATTTCGTTGATTGTGTCAGAGTTTTTATCGTTTGCAAAGATTTGTATGTTAATCAAGTTTCTATTATTATTCATTACTGGTAGGACAAAACTTACGCATTGATGTTTCTTAAAATGTATATGCTGCTCAAGTTTGAAAGCAAGACGATTAATCAAAGATAACGCCATAAACTCCGGCAAGGCTTCACTTTGAACATTGCGCCACGTGCTATATTGCTCTTTGAGATTATGAAGAGAGTCAAAAACTTTTGAATAAATTCGCTTGCAACATTCCTTGACCTCGTTTTCAGTTAAATTTTTGCGTAAATAGTGAGCTTCTTCCTGAAGATTTAGCGGTAATTGCCTTATACAAGATAATAATTCAGCATGAATCAATTTCGCTTCATCGTTGCTTCTCTGATTTCTGTATTCAAGATAGTGTTTGCTTATGACCCTATCAGCCTGAACATCACAGCCATCAAGAACTCGTAATAATGCCGTAACATTCAACAATATATCAACCGGAATATCAATGCCCTTTGCTCGTTCCTCTAACGGTAGTAAAGTTTCAGAAAATTTTTCTCGACCTAATAATAAATTTCCTGCTTTTGCGATTCTGTCATTGTCATCTAGCTTTGCAGTATTGCCCTTCAAAGACGTATAGCCTCTATGGTGGGCTGCAATTAACGGCACACACTTTTGAAGTAATTTTGCTTTATCAGAGTATTTATCGCTCATGAAATATCTTGATGGATTTCCTGTTAATAATGCGCCTGTCAATAAGTGATGAAGTTCACGAACAGCGGAAGGAAATAATCCAAGTGGGAACAAATTTTCGTTATCAATGTCATTATCATTAACTATTACAGGATAAGAAAGCGCAGTGTGTCCAATATCATGCAAATAAATCGATGTTATCAATAAAGCTAACGGCCTAGGGTCTTTGTCAGTGAAGCCTATACGTGAAATTTTATCGCCAGAACATCTGAATAAATTAGCAGCCAACTCCATTAAGCGTTTAGAATGTCTGCGGCTATGTTCAACTGTTTCGGGGATCTGATCTCCCTGCCATAATTCCGACCACTTGCTAACTAAAAGCTCCTGCAAATAATCTGCCCATTCATTGCCGTTTTGACATTTCCGAAGCCTTCTGAATAGTTCTTCGCCAGTACCATAAGGCTTTTCACGCGCCTGTTCATAGCTTTTAAGAAAAGTACCAGCAAATAATTCCGAGTCCTTCACCCATTGAGGCAAGGCAGATTTATCAATCTCAGTGTTTCTGTAGACGGCTTTTAACATGTTAATCTCTTCGTCTAGCATTGAATAAGCATAACCAAGCGGCATACTCATAACTTCATAAGCAGCAGGAGACATTTCAAACGAGTACAAACACGGGAGTGAATGCAGCTGGGCATAAACCATAGCGAAGCCAGATACAGCTTTATAGCCTCCGGTAGAACAAATTATCACGTCTTCGTTAGGGGATTTATTTGCGATCAAAGTATCCAGTTCTTGATATAAATTAGCGATTGATGACAAAAATTCTTGGCGAGTATCTACTTTAATCGAAAGTGGAATAATTCCGGGATAGCTGCGGCTAAAGATAAATTTAACGTTGGGGAAAAGTGGCTGCAAGATTTTTAGACATACAGCGGTTACGTTAGCTGTGAGTATTGATTTAGGATCTTGAGACGGAAGCAGAGTAATTCGTAATTCATCAACATCGGGCGATTCTCTCAACCATCTTAATATAGTCTGAAGTTCGGCACTCGGGAATTTTTCTGATGCTCCAAAATCTGTGTGAATGCTTGCTGACGGAGCTTTCATAATCTCAATAGCGGCCATTCTCTCGTTATAGTCTCTTGAGTCTTGTTGAGGAGTTTCAAGAATCGCGTTTATAATTTGCTTATCCGTTATAGACGTAACTGGAGTTGATAGCAGAGCTTTTACGCTTGCCAAGCCTGTAACTGCTGACGTACCAGAAGTACATATCATGAAAATTTGTCTTCCCATTGTTCAACCCTTCTACAGAAAATTTTTTATCGTCGTAAATATTGTACACTATAATTACTATTCACTCAAATATTTTTTGATTATTATAGAGTTTTATGATATTATCAAAATAAAAGGAGGAATACAATGCACATAACGTTTTTGCTGACATCATCTGATAAATCTTCAATACGTCTACCATCTGCAAATCTTCATTTATTTCAATCAATGTTATATTCGATTTTACCTCCTGAGCTAGCAGGCACTCTTCACGATGAAGGCTTTGACTCCAATGGACGCAAGATGAAACTTTTCGCTATGTCTTGGCCTGTTGCTGCTTCACGTCCACAATTTGGAGAAGGGACTGTGATTTTTCCATTGCCTGTTAAGCTCATAATATCGACTCCATTGAATGATTTGGCCGCAGGATTTTCGCAAGGAGCTTTGAACGCAGTAACTTTACG
>CAJOGG010000225.1 GCA_905234205.1 uncultured Synergistales bacterium
TCACTGAAGGTTTATTCCTGCCTATATCAATAATGGAAAATATCACGCTCGTGAATTACAAGAAGTTCACAAAGGGTTTCATGCTTGATAGAGATTCAGAAGAAGCTAACTCGTCGGAATGGGTCAAGGAGATTCACGTGAAGACTGACGATCATTTATTGCCGGTTCAGACTCTTTCAGGAGGAAATCAACAGAAGGTTGCGCTCGCTAAATGGCTCTCAACGAGTCCGAAAGTGTTAATCCTCAATGGCCCGACGGTCGGTGTAGATATTGGCGCGAAGTACGATATTTATCATTTGTTGCGTGACTTGGCCTCAAAGGGAATGGCTATAGTAGTTGCGTCCGATGACTTGGCCGAGGTCGTGAGGCTTTGTGATCGTTCAATCGTAATGAGGGGCGGAAAAATGTCAGGCGAGATACCTGGAAATGATTTGACCGTTGAGAATCTCACCAAGGCTATTATGTAAGGAGGGTATAACTTGAACAAGACAATAAAACGCGTCCTAGGCATGAATGAATTTTACGTTGCGTTGATAATCGTTATTCTTGCGACGTTCATTCAGGTAAAGTCCGGACTGTTCTTCGCTGTAAATAATATCGTGGATTTGTTCCGCGCTATCGTTGTTAATGCAATATACGCTTTGTGCGCAATGTTTGCTTTCGTGAGCACGGGGGCTGATGTTTCGTTCCCAATGATCGCTGGCATGAGCACATATATAATCTTCAGGCTTGGAGCGACAACTTCAATTCCTGCGTTTATTCTCGTGTTGATAGCGATTTTAATCGGAGCTATTTGCGGGTGTGTGAACGGCTTCTTCATCGTTAAATATCACTTCAACTCTTTAATCGTTACCCTTTCAACTTCATCAATCTGTTACGGAATAGCATTCGGGGCTTTGAAGGGAGTCCGTATAAGCGTGCCTGAGCCTTTCGCGTGGTTCTCAAGCTGGAATATTTTGCGCGTTACTAGCGAGAAAACTGGATTAAGTGCTTCGCTGCATGGAGCGTTTCTCGTAATGGTTGTGCTATACATTCTGGCCTATCTAGTTTTGAATCACACAATGGTAGGACGTGCAATATATGCTATCGGAGGCGACGAGATTTCAGCGAGAAGAGCGGGCTTCCACGTTGATAAAATTCGCTTCGGGGTTTTCGTTGTGAATGGAATTATCGCGGCTATCGGAGGAATTTGTTACGCTTGCATGAGTCGAAACTGCTCCCCAATGGAATATTACGGCGGTGAAATGATAGTTATTGCGGCTATAGTTTTAGGCGGCGTGAGATTAACCGGCGGTCATGGCTCGTTATTAGGCTGCTTCTTGGGTACGTTCTTGCTTGGCATGGTCTCAAACTCGTTAACGATGATTGGCGTATCAGTTTATTATCAAAATGTATTTCTCGGCATAATAATAATCTTAGGAGCTTCAATCGCGGCTATACAGGCTACAAGATCCATGAGAGTAAGGAGTGATGTTGAATGAGCAAACGAACAAGACTAGATAGCGACTTTTTACGAATGCTTATAATTCTGATCGCGTTGTTAATCTTCGCTGGCGTGACTCGTGGTTCTGCATTCATGAGCGTGTTGAACTTTCAGACTATAGGCAAACAGTTGACCGAGTACGGCTTAATGGCTTTGGGCTTGGCTATGGCAATGATAACGGGCGGAATAGATTTATCCACTGTGTATATCGCGAATTTGTGCGGGGCATTGGCTGCTCTCATGATGAAGAGTATGGCTCCTCAAGGACAAATTGGCGGAATATTATTAGCTTGCGGCGTTGCGTTAATCGTTGGATTAATTTGCGGAGGCTTAAACGGTTTTCTTGTTTCGGTCGTGAAAGTTCCTCCGATGCTTGCGACGTTGGGCACGTACGAATTATTTTACGGGATCACAATAGTGTTATCAAACGGTAAATCAATAACTTCAATCGCGGCGTTCAAAAAATTTGCCTCAACTATGGTCTTCAAAGTCCCGTTACCGTTCATAATATTCGTAGTTGCTGCGATAATTCTATCAATAATCGTGAGTGCTACACCGTTCGGGCGTCGTCTTCACTTGGTCGGGGTCAATGCAAAGGCGGCGGCTTTCTCTGGCGTGAATAATGTGAAGGTTATAACGATGGCTTACATGACGTCGGGATTATTATCGGCAATTGCGGGTTTGATAAGTTTGTCGCGAGTTGCGTCGGTCAAGGCGGATTTCGGTAGCAGCTATGTAATGATGACGATCTTAATAGCAGTTCTAGGCGGCTGCGATCCTAACGGAGGCTGGGGAGAAATTCCTGGAGTTGCTACGGCTGTAATAGTGTTGCAAGTTATCTCTGCTTATCTGAATACGATTCCATGGATCAATAATTATTATCGTCAAGCGCTGTACGGGTTATTGCTGCTAGGCTTCATGACGTATAAATACTACCGCGTGAAGGGTAGACGACGTTAAATAAAAGTCCCCTGTCGTTGTTGTGGCAGGGGTTATGTTTTATCACTCTAGCAATTTCGTTACGATCCTTACACCTTCCATAGCGTCACGAGCATAGAAATCAGCGCCGGCATATTTTGCTAAATCAGGAGTCAACACTGCACCACCAACTATGACTTTAACATCAGGGCATGAGATTTTGAGCTTCTCTATGGTCTCTTTCATGCTTGCAACGGTCGTAGTCATGAGGGCACTTAATCCCACCACAGGAGCTTTATCTTTTGCTACGGCCTCAACGATTTTATCTGGTGGAACATCTTTTCCAAGGTCGATCACGCTGAAGTTATAGTTCTCAAAAATCGTACGCACACATCACCATAAACTGTAGCGAGAATTACCGGGCCTTTAGCTTTGTTCGTATTAGTTGTGGATTTCTCCATTGAGGCAGATAAAATTTCAAAAGCTGACTTAGCGGCTTCGGCGGCTTTGATTAACTGAGGTAGAAACAATTTTCCGGACTCATAATCTTTGCCAACAGAGTCAAGGGCAGGGACGATAAATTTTTCGATAATTTCAAGAGGCTTGTTATCCTTTAAGAGTTCATGTGTAAAATTTGCAGCTTCATCTTTCAGGCCGCGTGCTATAGCTGAATTAACGTCACTAACGGCAGAATTTGCGGGGGTGGTTGAAGTTGTTGTTGGTGTAGTTGATTGTGAGATCG
>CAJOGG010000226.1 GCA_905234205.1 uncultured Synergistales bacterium
TAGCCTCCTGTCGAACAAATTATCACGTCCTCATTAGGAGATTTGCTCGCTATTAACGTATCCAGCTCTTGATATAGATTTGCGATTGATGACAAAAATTCTTGGCGGGTATCTACTTCAATTTTTAATGGAATAATGCCGGTATAGTTGCGACTGAAAATAAATTTAACGTTTTTGAAAAGAGGCTGCAAAATTTGTAGACATACGGCTGTCACGTTGGCTGTGAGTATGGATTTCGGATCTTGAGACGGAAGCAAAGTGACTCGTAATTCGTCAACGTCGGGCGACTCTCTCAACCACCTCAATATCGTCTGAAGTTCAGCACTTGGGAATTTGTAGGACGCTCCGAAATCTGCGTGAGTGTTTGTTGAGGGAGATTTCATGACTTCGATAGCGGTTATTCTCTCTTTATAGTCTCTTGAGTCTTGCGGAGGAGATTCGAGAATTGCATTTATAATTTGCTGATCCGTTATTGGTTGTGGTAATGATAATAGCGCTTTGACGCTCGCTAACCCTGTAAATGCTGACGTACCTGAAGTGCATATCATGAAAATTTGTCTTCCCATTGTTCAACCCTTCTATACAAAATAGTTTACCGTGCTTGATATTGTACACTATCATAATTGACTCACTCAAATAGCAATTAAATTATTATGGAAGTCGATAGTATGCTGTGATATTATTGCGAAAAAGTATTACGTTCAATGGGGTGGTCATAATGCATATAACGTTGTTGCTTACGTCGTCCGATAAATCTTCAATAAGATTACCGTCTGCCAATTTGCATTTATTTCAGTCAATGTTGTATTCGATTTTACCTCCTGAATTAGCAGGCACTCTTCATGATGAAGGCTTTGACTCGGAAGGACGCAAGATGAAACTGTTCGCTATGTCTTGGCCGATTGCTGCTTCACGCCCGCAGTTTGGAGAAGGGACTGTGATTTTTCCATTGCCTATTAAGCTCGTAATATCGACTCCATTAAATGACCTGGCCGCAGGATTTTCGGGAGGAGCTTTGAGCGCAGGAACTTTACGAATAGGGAACAACACTGTTACTTGCAGCAAAGTAAAGACAGAACGGCACATGATATTTTCAGACAAAATGACAATCACAACTTTATCACCAATAACTTGTTACAAAACAATTGAACGCAACGGACGAAAATATACAAAATATTTTTCACCTAACGACGAAGAATTTCAGAGCAGCATTTACACAAACTTGCTACGAAAATTTAAGTTGCTTCACCCAAATGAGATCATATCTAACTGGAACTTCAGTATCACACCGCTTGGCAAAGTCAGGGAACGTGTGTCAATGTTCGAGAAAGGAGGATTATTCCCGATTAAGGGCTGGTGGGGAGATTTCAGGCTTGAAGGAAACAAGGAGCTTTTACAAGCTGCGATAGATTGCGGCTTAGGCTCAAAGAACAGTTCCGGCTGGGGCTGTATCACAAAAGGAGACGTTAGACCATGAAGACTATTACTGTATCAACATGCGGCACAAGCATTTTGACGAATGGAACTCACGAAGACGACGTGAAATTTCTACGAAGCAACGCTAACAAAAGACAATCAGAATACAATCTCGAAGAAATTGCAAAAATTAACAACATAGTGAGCGAGAAAAGTATATTGCTCGTTAATTCAGAGCCGAAGGACGTACAAAGACTTTCAGCAGAATTGAATGGCTTTATCAGCTTTTACACTCATGAGGGAAAATTTGACGCTATCGAGGCTGGAAATCATGAGAACATTCACTACTTGATTCACACTGATACTTTTCAGGGAAGCAAGACAGCCGAAATCATTAAGGCATGGGGCCAAGCTCACAACATCAACATGCAGCTTGTACAGATCGACGACCTTAATACCAGCAGCGTTGAAGAATTCAGGATCGGGGCAAATAACCTGATTGAATGGTGCGCGCAGAGTCTTCCGGGCTATCGTGAACAGGGCTACAGGGTTATATTCAATCTTGTCGGTGGCTTCAAGTCGTTACAGGGTTATATGCAGACGCTTGGAATGTTTTATGCTGACGAGATAATTTACATATTTGAGACTGGCGGCGAACTTCTCAGGATTCCGAAATTGCCGGTGGACTTTGATACGAACGCTAAACAGTACGTGCTTGACCACTTCAATACGTTCAGGCGTATGCAATTTGTGTGCTTGCCTGTGAATGAATGCGCGGGAATCCCTGAAACTCTGCTTGAGATTATGGACGATAAGTGTACGCTTTCTGTATGGGGGCGAATTATTTGGGAGGACACTTTACGCGATAAATACGGCGCTGGAGTCGTTGAGCCCTTGTCAGAGCGTATAATCATTACAGACAAGGTTAAGGACAAAATCAATGATCTTGAGAGAAACAGGCGAGTTATGTTTAACAAGCAAATTGACGAGCTTTCACGCTATATCGATTCTGGCAGCAAGAACAACCTAAACAGCGTCAACTTACGTCAGCTTACTAAAAGTCCTATTCCACCTTCAACGCACGAGTTCAATTTATGGCCGGACGCGGGAGGCTGGCGGGGATTTTGTCACAGGGACGAGGACAATAACTGGGTCATTGATGATGCAGGAATGGGCCTCAATCACAATCAACATTAAGGAGGCGTAAAATTTTGCGAAGTATATCGTTTCAACCTCCAGAAATTCCACAAGTAAATCTCAACGAAAATTTAATCACCGATACATTACACCTTACTGTTTCTACTCCAATGGTAGGCGGAGGAGTTGTGGCTGGCAAAGTTGATTTTGGACGGCCTGTACGAGTTTCTTCTTTACGTTATTGGTGGCGAATGTTGAATTTTGACAAAGAAGCAGAAATATGGGGAAGTACTGACTCTAAGAGCAAAGTTTTTGTGGAAGTTACGGAGTTTTCGCAGTTGCGTTTACGTGAACATGGCAAGAATTTTGATTTCCCAAGATACGGGACTGAAGCATATGCGTTATTTGCAGCAGCCACAAACGAAGACGACATAGCGCGAGAAGAATTAAAATTCACTCTCAAACTTGTATATCCTAAAGAATTTCAAAAAGATGTAAAGCTAGCTGTATCAGCTTGGGTTTATCTTGGAGGAATTGGCGCAAGAACAAGACGAGGCTGCGG
>CAJOGG010000227.1 GCA_905234205.1 uncultured Synergistales bacterium
GCAATGAATGGGCAGATTATTTGCAGGAGCTTTTAGTCAGCAAGTGGTCGGAATTATGGCAAGGAGATCAGATCCCCGAAACAGTAGAGCATAGTCGCAGGCATTCTAAACGTTTAATGGAGTTAGCAGCGAATTTATTCAGGTGTGCAGGCGATAAAATTTCACGAATAGGCTTCACAGATGAAAACCCAAGGCCACTAGCTTTATTGATAGCGTCGATTTACTTGCATGATATTGGACACACCGCGCTTTCTTATCCTGTGATAGTTAAGGAGAGTGACATCGAGGACGAAAACTTATTCCCACTTGGATTATTCCCTTCTGCTGTCCGTGAACTTCATCATTTATTAACAGGAGCATTATTAACAGGAAGTCCAGCAAGATATTTCATGAGCGATAAATACCCGGATAAAGCAAAATTGCTTGAAGAGTGCGTGCCATTGATAGCGGCTCATCACAGGGGCTATACGTCATTGAAGGGCAACGCAGCGAAACTCGATAACAACGACAGAATCGCGAAGGCCGGAACTTTGTTACTTGGGGCTGAAAAATTTTCCGAAACACTTTAAGGCCATTGGAGGAACGAGCAAAGGGAATTGATATTCCAATAGAGACTCTGTTGAATGTCACGGCGTTATTACGAGTCCTTGATGGTTGTGATGTTCAGGCGGATAGAGTCATAAGCAAACACTATCTTGACTACAGGAATCAAAGAAGCAACGACGAGGCAAGACTAATTCACGCGGAATTACTCTCTTGTATCAGGCAATTACCGTTGAATCTTCAGGAAGAAGCCAATTATTTACGTAACGACTTGGCCGAAAAAGAGATTAAAGACTGTTGCAAGCGAATTTACTCAAAAGTTTTTGACTCTCTTAACAATCTCAAGCAGCAATATAGCACATGGCGTAATGTTCAGAGTGAAGCGTTACCAGAGTTCATGGCATTATCATTGATAAATCGTCTTGCGTTCAAACTTGAGCAGCATATACACTTCAGAAAGCATCAGTGCGTGGGCTTCGTGTTACCTGTAATGGATAATGATAGAAACGTTATAAATGTACAATTATTTGCAAACGAGAAATCTGACACAATCAACGAAATCATTAACGACATCAATAAGGAATATAACGCTGTGAAAGATATATTAATTGATTTTCCTGCGTTTGAGGCAAGGTGCTAAATGACAACGAATGACATTCTTAACGACGTACGCGAATGGCTTGAAGGTACTGGCATAGAAGTTAATCTGATTTCGATGGCTGGGACTGAAAACGAGCTTATCAGCTTGGAATTGTTTGGCGAGCCCGTAAAAGAGTTGGCGAAGTCTTACGGTACTGACGGACGATTGATATTGAATTGGATACTGCCGAACTTCAAAGACAATGGCTGTTCTATACGAGATTTTCAGACCGGAGAAATTTATTCATCGGGTTATATTTATCGCAGGCCAGAATTTGACAAGGACAAGCGCGAGAAAAATATCAAGCCCTTGAGATTATGCCCTGATCTTGAAAAAGGTGAAGTCTACCCGGCATGGTACAACGATATTAAGCTCAAATGGAAACGTTTTGCACGCAGCATAACTAGCAGGAAATGTAACCTGAATAATTTTGTGCGTCTTGAGGCAGGGTTGAATGCGTTTTACACGAGTTCTTCAGCAAGGCAATCAGCACGCTTCACGAAAGAGAACGGAGAACACGATAACCCACTATTGAGGCTTGAGAATAAACGGCAAGTTCTGATTAATTGGCCGTGTGAGACTCTCGGACGCTTGAGAATCCCTCATGCTTCACACGTGAATAAGCTGTGTCCGTTTGAAACACCTGAATCAAAATTGACGGGCTTGCAATTAAATTTGGCGGCTGATGCTGAACCAAGTGGAGGCAAAATAAATTCCGGCGACGAGTTATTATCAATAGCTGTAGGGTTAATTCCTTATCCTAATCATACTGACGGGCCAAGGCTTATGATGGGTGGGAAAAACATGAAGCAGGCTGAAGCTAGTATAGTTGGTGCAGAAGCTCCGATTGTTCCAGGATATTACGAAGGAATTAAATCGCGTGAAATAAAATCTTTGCGTCCTCACCTAAAGAAGCTGCGTTTCTTCCCATATCTTGGACTTAATGCCCTCACAGTCATAATGCCTTATAACGGTTACACTTATGAAGACGGACTAGTGATTTCTGAGTCGCTGGCTGAAAGACTCTGCATTAAAAGCGATATTTACAGACGGTCGAAAACTTTTGAGGTTACGTTGAAGGACTCCGAACTTGTTGCGCTTGATATAGACATAGAGTCAGGAAACGATAGCATGAGCAAAATTTTCACGAGCATAGAAGGACGATACGTATACGGAGATGAATTGCCAAAACCTCGAATAAAGTTTTACTCAAGCGATAATCCAGAACAGGAAAAAATATGGCACGAACGTTATGAACATCATGCACCGGGAAACTTGACAGCTATAAGCATAAACTACATTCTCAAAAAAGAGTCTGGAAGTGTTGTCAAAGGTACGAAATTTTACGAGGTCGAATTAACTATAAAGTGGGAATTTCTCGTTGAACGTCCTATGGGCTTAGGCGATAAACTCACCGGGCGCAATGGCAATAAAGGAGTTGTTACAAAGATTCTCCCCGATGAAAAAATGCCGCATATTCACTTTGCTGATGAAATAAAACCAGCTGAATTAATAATTTCTCCGTGTTCGATAATTGGACGCAAAAATCTTGGGCAAATTTGGGAAATGACTCACTCGTTATTGATAAAGAAGGGCGGCGAAAAACTCAAAGCCTTAACTGATGCTAACGATCTCGATATAAATAACATTCACATTGATGAAGTTCCGGAGATAAAAGACAGGTTGGGCGAATTTTTACAGGAAGCTGGCTGTAACGATTTCGGAACGTTTGAAGTAACTTGTGATGGAAAAATTTTTCAAGCATTCGCGGGGTGGCAATATTTCTGCCGTCTTCATCATCATGCTTTGAAAAAGTTACAGGCTCGTGGTACAAAAGCTCCTTATGATTCTGCGACTGGTCAACCTTTACGATGTGGTGCTCTCACTGGTCAACGAATGGGCGAAATGGAAAACTGGTCATTACTCAGTCATGGTGCCGCCGATGTATTAATGGAAATGCGCCGAACTCAAACGGGAAATTTTGCTAGGACTCGTGAACTATTCAAAAAAGTTTTGCGCTCTCTTGGCATAGTCATTAGTGAAGATATTACAGGCCTTGATATCAACTCACGGTTTCATGATGATG
>CAJOGG010000228.1 GCA_905234205.1 uncultured Synergistales bacterium
CTATAGATCGTGGGTTATGGCCTGTGCCTTTTTGTTCGATCGAGATAGCCGGGGATAAGCCTGAAATTTCATCAACGTCGGGTTTCTTTTGTACTCCTAGGAATTGACGCGCATAAGCTGATAAACTTTCAACGTAACGTCTTTGTCCTTCAGCGTACAACGTATCAAAAGCTAATGACGATTTCCCAGACCCTGAAGGCCCCGTGATTACTATTAATTTACCTCGTGGAATGTCAACACTAATATTTTTGAGGTTATGTTCCCTTGCTCCCTTGATTGTGATTTTATCGTTCATGATGGATTTCTCCTGAAAAGTAAAAAGCCCTCCCTAGCGCGAGAGAAAGAGAGAGCTAACGGTCAATTATTGCTTATACGTATTGTTCGACTTGATCGTGAATCACGACCATATTATTGAAGTCTTCGATTACTGGACGTTGAACAAGTATTGGCTCCTGAACATGCACGTATTGATTCTCTGTGCGACGAGTTACGAATCCCTTCTCCAGTCTGTTGACAGAGCCTCCCATATCGCTGATTATGTTTGTCTGAGTTACACGCAATGTTAATTCCTCCTTGAATTATGATTGCTATCTATTCTACACTTTCGACAAAAATCTCGCGCGATGAACTTCTTCTGGTTTCTTTGGTTCAATCTCTCCGGCTTTCATTAAGGCGTTACGAGTCATCATTGGGCCGACAAGTTCATATATAAGCACGCTGAATAATATAATATTGCGAATCAAGCCTCCCATTTCAGAGCCAAGACTCTGTGCACTGACCACCATACCCAACGCTACACCGGCTTGTGGGAATAACGTTATGCCTAAATATTTCTTGACGTTATGAGAACAATTCATCAACGAACTACTGAATGACGCACCGAAATATTTTCCTACGCAACGAGTTAATATATACACAACACCAATCACAACTACGAACGACGATTTGAATACAGAAAGCTCAAGCCTTGCACCCGATATTACAAAGAAGACCGCGTAAAGAGGCACTGACCATTTTTCAGCCCTATGGAAAATATCTTCAGAGTAATCGCAAATGTTGCAGAACACAGTCCCAAGAGTCATACACACAAGCAACGAGGAAAAAGCTATACGGACTTGGCCAAAGTAAAATTCTCGTGAGGATAAAGCGATCGTCATCAAGATAAATGCTATTGTCATTGAAAGTCTGTTTGAATTAGATAGGAATAATTTTTCCAGCCACGTCATCACGAATCCCATAGCAGCCCCCAAAATAAACGAGCTCACGATTTCGATTAACGGGTTAATTATGATTGAGATGAAATTTATCGCGCCGCCTATCATTGCTTGAGCAACTCCGATTGAAACAGCAAATATTATTAATCCCGCAGCATCGTCAAGAGCAACTATGGGCAACAATAAATCCGTAACAGGTCCCTTAGCCTTAAATTGTCGCACGACCATCAATGTAGCCGCCGGAGCAGTAGCTGAAGCTATAGCCCCTAAAGTTATCGCCGCAGGAATCGGGAGAAGGTCGCCGCCAAGTTTCATGCTCAAAGCTATCAATGCAACATCAACGATCAAAGTAGCCATTACAGCCTGAAATATGCCTATCACCAATGCAGCTTTCCCCATTTGTTTTAGACTAGTTGAACGGAATTCGCTCCCTATGTCAAAAGCTATGAAGCCAAGTGCAACACTCGATAATATATTCACTTCCGCAAGCTCTGTTGAGTTACTGAAGCCAATGTTGAACCTTCCAAGCACATAAGGCCCTACGAGTACTCCAGCAATTAAGAACGACGTTACGTCAGGAAATTTGAAGCCGGAAAGTTTGAACGCTCTCGTCATCATTAAGCCAGCAAACAATGCAAACGCAGTCTTTAGTAGTAAATTCATTGTTAAAAAATTTTGCCCTCTTTCAAGTTTTGATTCAAGCATGAGATTATACCCCCACCATAAATTTTTATAGAAGGGGTTTAGATTTAATTATTATCGTGTGAAGAGATTTTTATTGTTTGGATAGAGAGTGTGGAAACGCGCGAAAATATCGTCGTAACGTTTTGAGGCTTCAGGATCAGGACTCGTAACATGGTCATCAAATTTCACGATATGTTTACAAGCCTCATTAATGTTTGAGAAATGTCCTGTGCCTACTGCTGAAAGAATCGCTGCGCCAATACAGCCTTGTTCTTTCACTTTGTTGGTAACGACTTCACAATTTAACACTGACGCAATTATTTCACGGAACGCCTGACTCCTTGCGCCTCCTCCTGAAACTACTACGCGAGAAAAATTTAGATTCATGTTACGGAAAATTTCCAGTGACTCACGTTGAGCAAAGATTATCCCTTCCATGACTGCACGAATTAATTCTTTACGTCCATGTTCTAGGCCAAGACAGAAAAATATTCCGCGCGCTTTTGGATCGTTCCAAGGAGTTCTTTCACCGTTGAGATAAGGCAGGAATATAACGCCATTTGCCCCGGGGCCTGCCTCAAGTGCAAGTCGCGTCATTTCGTCGTAAGAAGCCATTCCCAAAATTCCTCGCAGCCATTTCAAAGCTACTCCGCCGGTTAAATTTGCTCCCATGATAAGCCATTGTGAGTTAGCAACGTGACAAAATGTGTTAGTGCGAAATTCAGGGTCATACAACGGAGAATTAATCGGGCATAAAAGTTGGCTAGCTGTACCAATGTTTGAGATCAAGCTGTCTGTTACGCCATTGCCGACCGTTTGAACAAGTGTATCTCC
>CAJOGG010000229.1 GCA_905234205.1 uncultured Synergistales bacterium
AATAAAGCCGCCGCTGCTGTCAAAACGTGACGCAAATAAGAGTAACGAATGTTATCAAGTTCGGACATGGGCCTTTCAACGGCTAGTATCCCGATAATTTCGTTATTATTGCCCTTCACTGGTATCATGACAGTAACGTGATTGCCAGTGTCAAACTTTTCGCCGGCAGGACGATACACCGCGATTTTCACAAACTGCTTGTCCTCGTCATAAATTTCTCTGAACGCTTTCAAGTATCTCTCATCGGTCTGAATTATAGTGTGCCCACTCTTAAATGGAGTAATGCCGGAAGTAGTATTAGCGATACTTACCATAAACGTAACATTACTATAATCTGGAGCGTCTGCTTTGAACAAATATATTAACGTCGCGTCTTGTGTATCTGCGAGTCTAATCCATTCACGATGTAGGAACTGAAATCTCATTTGCAATTCCTGGGGAGCGTAATTTTTGATCGAACGGAAAAACGGTCCGGCCTCATTAGCTGCTGTCCTAGCTGTGTTATAGGCGCTCTCGGCGTATTGATTCTCTATGGCTTTAGTGAACTCGTGATAGCCTATGATACTTGTAATTATACTTAATAGAGCGAGAACAAAAACTACTCCCGCAAGAATCTGAATGGCTACATTAGATTTTAACTTAACCAACATTACTGCGTCCCTCCTTGATTATGCAGAAAATAGCGCAACATGTCATTGATAGTAACCAGCCGACAAGTGACTTAATGAAAATTTCGGGTGTTAGGTTGATATACCAATAAGGCCCAGGCTTGATGTAAGTGTTCATGAGGTCAGCAAATATTACTCCAAAGGCACAATGAAGCAGCGAAAAACTTAATGAATTTCTCCCAATAAACGCAAATATACGCGATAGAATATTAAATTTAGCTAAGATTCTACACAGCACTATTAACGCATATGTACCGATAAAAGCCTGAACGAAGAAAGGTATAACGCTCCATTTACCTACAGTGCCAAGTTTGCTATAACATATTAGATCCGAACCCCAAAACTTGAACATTAGGACATGAATCACAACAGCGACAAAAGCCAGATAAATATTTTGCTTTAGGTTATACGAAAATTTCGCAACTTTAACGCCAAATAACATAATTGCAGCATATACAGGAGTTAGAGTAAGACTCCAGGAAATCCTGTCAGCAATATCATACAGCGATATACTGATTAAAAAAAATAAAATGACGCAGGCGAAGAAATTCAGCTTATTCTCCAGTGCTAAGTCTACGACAGAATAGAATATCATATAAGCAAATATCATTGTCCAAACAAACCAGACCGCCGAAATATTCTCAAACAATATGCCACCGTATCCCCAATCGGGAATAACAATAGCAGAGAATTCGGGCCGTAGATACGTGAATATTATGTCTCTGATCCAGTCTTTCATAGTGTAGCCATGAACAACCGCACAATACACTCCACCTAATGCAAGCAATACTAACGTATACTTAAATGCGCTTACCAAGAGCGATTTCAGCCTATGAACAATATTATGTTTTAGTGTTCTTCTCCCTGAAACGTAATTGTAACCTGACACTATAAAGAAAAATGGTATCACTAGCCAAATACATTCACGTATAAATTGGTCAGCTATGCTATCTTTCACACGATACACAAGATGATATATACTAACAGCTATCAGTCCCAAGCCTCTCGCAATGTCAAGCGTAGTGTTTCTTGTATTCATGATACTCCCCCTAGTTTCGTTAATCCATTTTATTTTACGGTAAGTCTCAAACATTGACAAGAAAGTTTAGTGGGAATAAAATAACGGCGTCCTGAGTATTGGGGCTGTAGCGCAGTTGGGAGCGCGCGACATTCGCATTGTCGAGGCCGGGAGTTCGAATCTCCTCAGCTCCACCAGAATATAGTTCGGTGAGAACCGTCGAAGTGTACAGAACCACGTAAAAAACGTTATTTTGGTTTTGTTGTATTTGCTACATTGTAAAAGGAGTATAAGGTTGCTTGCTGAAGTTTGAGGCAGAAGATTCAAAGCCTAGGAATGTAAGTTACGTGATACGTGGCGACCGTGGAGCATATTTGAGAGTTGATCCGTCGGGCTGTAGATATTAACGCGACGAGCTTCAAACAGCAAGAGCAAAAGGCGAAGGTATTTCACCCCTCATGTTCCTGTTTTCGGAAATTGTCAGTGTATGACTCAAGGTTAGAATGACTGGCGAGGCTGAAAGCCATCTACGCGCAATTCATTTCCGCCTTAACAAGTATATTCTACCTGAATTTGACCTAATTTCTATTAAAGATATCAAAGCTCCTGGCGTTTTGAGACTATGCTGCAAGATTGAGAGCACTGGTCACGAATAAACAGCCCATAATGGTGGTCTGACTACCTCGATGACTTGGCTGATATTCTGGCTTGAAATTTTCCATGATAGCATCCCGCAGAATTTCTTTGTCAAAGCCAAAATCATTATAGCCGTCATGGAGCATTGAGTGCTTGGGGTTGAATGTTGTTGACGCAATTTCACAGCATCGGCACTCATGATATACACTATAGCTTTTAACTTGCCTAAATCATTTCCATCAAGTCCCGTCACGCTGACATTCAAATTTTTCTTGACATAGAATTTTGGGAAGCCTTCCCATTGTTGTCTTGAATGTTGATAATATCGAGAGTGTACAATAAACTGTGTAAGGAAAAGCGAGACAGGAGG
>CAJOGG010000230.1 GCA_905234205.1 uncultured Synergistales bacterium
TAAATCGTGAAAGGCTAGTTTCATGTCGTCGTTCTGCTGCTTGTTTCTCCATTGATGCCCAACGAAAGGAGGATTGCCCATTATGTAGGAGACTTGCGCGGGCTTGACGAGTTCCGACCAGTCGTAAGTGATAGCGTTGGCTTCGATTATGTTGTGGTCAAATTTTTTCAGCGGGAGGCACTCTTTCTCAAGTACGGCTTTGGGGTTAATTTCCTTGCTCATCTGAATGTTGGCTATCCATAACGCGGTTTTGGCAACAGCTACAGCGAAATTGTTGATCTCGAGCCCGTAAAACTGTTCGATTGATACGCTTAATAATGGAAGTTCCCCGAGGGCGTTCACGATTTTGATCTCAAGCCGGCAAAGTGATAAGTAAGTCTCCGTCAAGAAGTTTCCAGAGCCGCAAGCAGGGTCAAAGAATTTCAACGTGGTCAGCTCTTTACGAAACGCCTTCAGCTTAGTGTGATTGTTGCGTAACTTGTTGAATGTCGCTGTAAGCTCGTTCATGAACAACGGATCTATAACCCTGTGAATGTTCTCAATCGTGGTGTAGTGCATACCGTTTTCCCGCCTTGTGCCTTCGCGTAAAGTGCTCTCAAATATTGCCCCGAATATGGTTGGTGAAATTCCTGACCAGTCAAAACCCTCGGACATCTCGTGAATGATAATATCCAGTGGCTGGCCTTTAATCTGCGGTATTTCGATATCAACCTCCTCAAACAGTCCGCCGTTGACATAAGGGAAGGCCATTAAGTCATCATCAAGATATTTATCTCGGTCGTTAGTTTCTTGTGACAGCACTGTGAACAAATCCATAAGCGCGCGTCGTGAAGAATCTTTGTGGGCCAAGATGTAATCGTGAAATTGTCCCTTCTTGAACAAGCCCGAGTCTTCAGCATAGAGCAGGAAAACTATCCTCACGCACAAAATATTAAGGCTACGTTGTGATTCAGGGGAGTTAGGATCAGTGTAACAGGTTAATAACGAGTCATAGAGTTTGCCGACAAGTTCACCCGCCTGTTCTGAAATTTGAAGTTCTCTGATCTCTTTCGGGGTAGCTGCCTTTGGATTAACGAGGAACAATAATTTCCGCGCGTCCGACTCTAAATCCTCAAGCCTGATAATCTCCGGGGGAGCCTTGGGAAATTCCATATCGTGAACGTGAAATTCCTGAAAGTTGCATATAACTATCCAGCGTGGGTGTTCTGAGTCTGGTAGCCAGTCTGAATATCGTTTAGCTTGGCCGAATGGAGTCAGGGTAGAGCCGTCCGACTGTGTTGCAGGTGTGTCGAGGTTAATATTCATTCCTTTCTGCTCAATCAACACACGAGTTTCAGGGATATAAGCGTCAATAAAGCTCACGTGGTTTAACTGTATGCGCTTCTCAAACTCTATTAACTCGCCGGGATTTTCACTTTCACAAATATCATGCAGTAGTTCAAGCCAAAATTTCTGTGTATCACTTTTTTCATCGCCGCAATTTTTCCAGCGTTCTATAAATTCTCTAATCATGGTGGTTAATAGTATAATTCAAGAAAGAAATTTGAGGGAGGCGAATAATTATGTTCGTGAAGATCGTTTGCACAATCGGCCCTGCCAGTGATAATTATGAAACTCTGAAGGCAATGGCTGAAGCAGGAATGAACGTGGCACGCTTGAACTTCTCACACGGAGATTATGAAGGCCACGAGAAGAAATTGAAGTTGATTCGTCGCGTTGAACGAGGAGTTAAGAAACCTATAGCCGCATTACTCGATACGAAAGGTCCGGAGATTCGCACAGGGTTAATGAAGGACGGGGAAATAAATCTAATACAGGGGAACAAGATAATTTTATCGTCATGTGAAGAAGCCTTTGAGGGGACGCCGGAAAGAGTCTGGGTGAATTACAGGTTATTATCGCAGGAAGTTGAACCAGGACAAAGCATTTACATTGATGATGGCGCGTTAAATCTTGAGGTTGAGGAGATAAAGGGCGATGATGTTCACTGTAAAGTAATCGTTGGTGGGCCGTTGCGCAACACTAAAGGAATAAACCTTCCTGGCTCTGATATAACTATGCCGGCACTCTCTGACAAAGATAAAAAGGATATAACTTGGGGTATTCAACACGGCATGGAATATTTGGCTATGTCATTCGTGAAGACTCGTCAAGATATTATAGAGGTAAGACGATTGATTCAGAGTTACGGCGGAAGTATGAAGGTGTTAGCAAAAATTGAGACTCGCCAAGCTGTACAGAACATTGAAGAGATCGTTGACGCTGCTGACGGAGTAATGGTTGCGCGAGGAGATTTGGGCGTTGAAGTTGCTACCGAGGACGTGCCGCTGGTTCAGAAGAAGATAATCGAAATGTGCAGAGTGCGCGGAAAAGTTGTAATCGTTGCTACACAAATGCTTGACTCGATGATTCGTAACCCACGACCAACCAGAGCAGAAGCTAGTGACGTTGCCAACGCTGTACTTGATGGAACGGACGCTGTAATGTTATCGGGCGAGACAGCTTCAGGAAATTATCCCGTGCAGGCAGTTGCCACCATGCGTAGAATCGTTGACCGCGCAGAACAAGAGCTTGGCCTATGGGGAAATCATAAGCACAAGAAGCAGAACATAACAGACGCTGAAGAAATTCCTGTTCCCGATGCAGTAAGTGGAGCAGCCGTGTTAATCGCAAAACAGAC
>CAJOGG010000231.1 GCA_905234205.1 uncultured Synergistales bacterium
CTCACAACCTACGAGAAATACGTTGATGCAGTCGCTTCACTCCGTCAAGGAAAAGTTCGCGCTATCGTTATGGACGAGATGCCCGCAAAAAGATTCTTGACTTCAGTTGAGGGGCTTGCGATCATGGACGAGGCTTTGAGCGAAGAGAATTACGCAATAGGCTTCAGAAAAGGTAACTCAAAACTTGTAGAGGCTGTAAACAAAGCTTTAGCCGAGATAAAAGCTGATGGAACGTTAAACGCTATCTTCGAGAAATATTTGAATGGCGATTACACGAGCATTGACCCAGCAACGATTGACTTCAACAAGGACGCTAAAGGCGGAAAGTTAGTCGTGGGTACTGAAGCAGGCTTTGCACCTTATGAACTCAAAGTAGGCTCAAGCTATATCGGAATAGACGTCGAAATGTGTGCAGCTATCGCCAAAAAACTTGATCGTCAGTTAGTAATCGAGAACATGAATTTTGATGCGCTACCTATGGCCGTATCCACGAACAAAGTAGACATGATCTGCGCAGGCATCACAGTAACGGACGAACGCAAAGAAAACATGGATTTCTCTGATAACTATGTAGTCGGCGCAAAACAGGTTGCATTAGTAAGAGCAGACGATTATGAGAAATAGTTTACAGTCAAAGCACACAGGAGCGGGACGCGGAGATTTACTTTTAGGAGTAGTCTTCGTATGTCTGCTTTATTTGTTGTATAACTCGGGCTTCTTCACTCAAGCTGCATGGAGTGATTTCAACAGACGCTTCTATCAGAATTTCGTGAAAGATCGTCGTTATATGATGCTCGTTGACGGTCTGAAGGCTACGTTGTTCATGACTGCGGGAGCTACGTTGATCGGACTCTTTGTCGGATTGATTTTGAGTGTTATTCGTGTGGCTTACAAGGGCGGCGCACATATTCCCCTGCTTAATAAACTTGCAAACACTTATATCACTGTTTTACGAGGCACTCCGGCAATGGTGCAATTATTAATTTGGAACTTCACAATTTTTGCATCAGCCAGGGACTTGAACACTCAATACATAGCGATATTAGCGTTCGGGTTAAATTCCGGAGCATACGTTGCGGAAATTTTCAGAGGCGGAATAGAATCAATTGACCCCGGACAAATGGAAGCCGCGAGATCTCTTGGCCTATCTTATGGTAAGTCAATGAAGTTTGTAATCTTGCCACAAGCCTTGAGGAACGTTGTGCCCATGTTGTTCAATGAGTTCATAGCGTTGCTCAAAGAGACTTCCGTCGCTGGATATATTGGCATTGATGACTTGACGAGGGCCGGACAAAATATTCAGGCGTTGACGCTGGAACACTCACAGCCTTTAGTAATGGTTGCGATTATTTATCTCGTTATCGTGCTGTTCTTGACGCATTTAGTACGCAAGCTCGAAGAATGGCTTAGCAGAGGCAGGAGGTAATTCACAATGGCTATTATCGAAGTCAAAGACCTTCACAAAACTTTCATCAGGCAAGACGGAACTAAACTCGAAGTTTTGCGCGGAATAAGCACAGAGATAAACAAAGGCGAGAAAATCGCGGTTATAGGACCTTCAGGTTCTGGCAAGAGTACTTTTTTACGTTGCCTCAATCAGATGGAAGTCCCAACTTCTGGTGTGATAACGTTCAAGGGCGAAGAGATTACCTCCCCTAAATGCGATATGAACCTGGTAAGACGCAAAATGGGTATGGTGTTCCAACACTTTTATCTATTTCCACATTTGACGGTCAGGAAAAATTTGACGCTCTCACCAGTTGAGTTAAAGCTCATGACTCAAGACGAAGCAGACGCAAAAGCACTTGAACTCTTAAAACGAGTCGGACTTGCTGACAAGATTGACGAGTGGCCGGATAGATTATCAGGTGGACAGAAGCAGAGGGTTGCTATCGCGCGAGCAATGGCTATGAATCCTGACGTGTTGTTGTTCGATGAACCTACGAGCGCATTAGATCCCGAAATGATTGGTGAAGTTCTTGACGTTATGAAAGAGTTAGCAGACTCCGGAATGACCATGTATTTAGTTACTCATGAAATGGGATTTGCTCACAAAATTGCGGATAAAATTTTATTCATCGACAACGGAGTTATAAGCGAACAGGGAACTCCCGACGAAGTATTTGACCACCCACAGAAACCTCGCACAATAGAATTCCTTTCAAAAGTTTTACGACGATAAAAAATTGGAGGCCTCGAGAAAATTTTCCCGGGGTCTCTTTTTTGTTGCCTACTTTAAAAGTTATCGTGCTTTACGCTTGAAATTTTCCAGTAGACATTTACATCAGAAGTTTGCATTTGCTATCTCTGATGTCGTCTTGATCATAGACATAGAACGGATAGAAGCCCGTGTTGTTTCCGCCGTAATCGTTGATCGTGTTGTCTGTTCCGTAACGTCCCTCATGAAATTCATCGAGATTATTATCGGGGTCAATCTCTACAAAGAAGTAATTTCAAATATAGCCGTGCCCTTGTTATGGTTGTTATCGTTGCTCCAGGTACTCTTGAAGCCGGCGTTATACAGAGGCGCTGTTATCCGAGTAGAAAGCATAATCGGGCATATAGAATCTTATTCCCCTTACGACGATACCCGGATAAAATTAAAGCCCTCGAGAATTTTTGCCAGTTCCCGAGGACTCTAACCTTTTCAAATTAATTTACTTTCTG
>CAJOGG010000232.1:0-1678 GCA_905234205.1 uncultured Synergistales bacterium
CTCGAATCCATGATATTTTCCCTTATAGATTCCAAGTGCCCCTTCCCTGTACAATCTCGCATAGGCATTTAGCCCGTTTCCTAACGGTATTTCCACGATGTCACCGAGTTTTTTCCTCTTACCCATAAGCCATCCTTCTCTGTTCCCGTTAAATATGAGAAATATTCAATCCAGATACTCTTCCAGATCGTCGTAAATATTTTCTGATAGCTTCTTCATAAACTCCACATACGAGCTTTCCGCCATTTTGATCCATAGCCACGACTACTTGCCGACGGATTAAACTCGGGGTGAAGTGGCCTATGTTTATTACAGTATACTCTCCCTGGCTCCACCAACTCCGGACAGCCTTGATGACCACAGGGCACTTTCGGTTTTCTCGGCATTACGATCACACTCCTAATAAAAAATTAGTGAGGGGTTGCCTCACCAGTTCTCTTCTTCCAATTCCAGCGCTAAATCCTTAAGACTCATCCATTCGAGGTTGATTTGTGTCAATAAGTCCTCTTGCTCCAAGGGGTCGAAGCAATTGAAATCAAATGCTGTCTGTACCCAACATACCAGTTCATGTAAATTACCAAGTCCAGCCTCATATGCTGCGCGAACTTCACGATAATACTGTTTCATGTTCCTATCTTCCTTTCTGTGTTTTGCCCCCATTGCTGTTGGCGAGGTTATATTCGCTCTTAATTCTGAATAAAGCAAGTCATAGCAATGGTTTTAGTCAAATTTCCTTCATACCAACCAAGAGCAACCATTCGAATATAAAGCGTTGATAACACTGTCTTTTACGGTAACATGCTACAAAAATACAAACAGAAAGGTAGTAATCACAATGGATGACAAGTTTTTCGAATATGTACCAAACCCAGAACAATCAGAAGTCAAAACAACATTTCGCATAGGTCTCCCTGTCGAATTGTTCAGAGGACCAACTGAAGAGACACCAACAGAGCATCACAGTTTCACAGCTTCCTTAGATAACTTGATGAGCTTAAAGTACTTCCTCAAAGAGCTTTACACCTACTCGAACCTCATCAACAAAGCATCTGGTGCCAATTTCGCAATCAGTCAGACACTGCTCGAGGATTTATCCGAAGCACAAACTCTAGAGGCAGCACTCCAATACATCAAGGAGATTTCCCCAGCGATTGTTGGACTCGATGTCAAAAATGGTAACCTACAACTTACTGGTTTCACTTCAGCGCAAAACCAAGAAGCTGCACAAGTACTTCTGGAGTACATGGTCAAGGCTGCTTCAGCAAAAGCTCCAAAAAACATCAACCTTCGAAACCTCACAATCAAGGCACCAGAGAATGAGAAATTCACATTCCGCACTTGGTTAATTCGACTTGGTTGGAAGGGTAATGACCACAAGCTCGAACGAAACAGTCTCTACAAAAATCTCGATGGCAACACTGCATTCTGTACGCCAGAGAGCAAGGAAAGATGGAAAGCTAATCGGAAAAAATCATAGCCAGCTCCGCGCTAGCACCTCTTTTTCTCGTAGACGCATAACATCATTCTACCCAGACTCCGATATTCCTTATTTCGATAATACACCTCCAATATCTCAACAAAATCTTGCTTTGAAATAAACCGTGAGCTTCTCCCCATTCCTGACCATGGCATCTATGACAAATTTTGATTTTGGCTTGGTGACTCTCAAAACTTAACT
>CAJOGG010000232.1:1684-7042 GCA_905234205.1 uncultured Synergistales bacterium
TCTTACACAAATCACCGCACCGCGGACAACGGGCATTCCGAACTGACTGGATAGTACCCAGCCAATCCAGAATCTTCTTCGCTTCTGCTTCCGTGCGAATGGTTAAAACCATAGCCAAGAATGTCCATTCCGCCAGTCCCTTACATACGCCCATTCTGACAGTGGCACAGCGTCAAGTAATCCAGCATCCTCTAGAGCTTCCATGAGGCCACATTGCGAACAAACATACCCAGCAACCCAACGACTTTTAGCATGTCTACTCACTGGGCCACGCATAAATTTTCCACAGCAAGGGCAGATAGCATCATCGTTAGGCTGATAAAACATTCCGTATTCGTCCAATAACTGAAGAGCTATCACATTAGCTGTTCCCTTGACTCGATTAACTCTAATCATGTTTACTCCTCCTTGTTTGTGTTAGTGTAGGATATTACCGTTGTAAAGTTAGAAGTGATAAGGGTTTATGCGGATATAACTTAGCTACTATTGCCGAATTAATTTTCCCCAAGGCTTATTCTGTATTCGAGCATGGATGAACAATCAACAAAGAAGACGGAATGTTAGCTTCCGTCCCCCCATATAGTTTACAATGGCAGCTTATTATGAAGTTCCACAATGCGAATTTCTAAATTGTGAATTCCTTCCTCAGTGAGAGCATAATCGGAAGAATGTGTGAGCATTTCCACAAGTTCTTGAATTACCAAAATGGTATGCTTGTGTCTGTAAAAAGTAAATTGCCCTTCAAAAGAAGGGTCTATGCTTGAAGTCATTTGATTGAATGATCCTTAAGATATTCTGATGCTCTCTTACACCATTCGCCCACCAGAGCTTCGCCATACTCTCGCAGACTCTCGCGATAACCAAGAGGAAATCTGCCTGTAGAATCGTACCAAGGATTGTTAACACTGACTCCCAACTCCTCGGATACAACACTGACATCATAAATACCAAGTTCACTCTGGAAATCTGCAAGCAGCCTCATTCTTGTAACTTCATCTTCGGAATACCCAAAGAACTCACCAGAAAAATCTCGATACAGTTCAACCGAATGATGATAGAAGAAACTCTCTGCTTTCTTGCACCACTCATCGAGAATCTCTTCTGTGTCAACTTCATCCCAAGGGTTAATGATGACTCGCCCAGCTCGATTAATTGAGACAAGATTAACCCCAGCTTCAGTCTGCCACTTAGCAAAATCAAGCAGCAGTTCATCTTTACTTCGCATTCTTATTCCTCCCTTTACTTTCGAAGTGCCTAGCATGTTACCGTGAGTACATTTACACTGATAAGGAATTAAGCGCAGATAGGTTTGCGGGTTTATATGCCCACAGCTTGAGGCCGTAAGCCCTTATTATTGAGAGAAGCAAAAGTAGTAAAATTTTTATGTCAAACTTAAAACACATATATAGGCAAGTGTATTACTTCTTATGCTCTTTGGGTATTATTACCTACCTTTTTCTATAGTTTGTACTTTGACTCATAGAGAAATCTACTTTTGCTTCATAGTAAACATCAATATTTTATTAACATTTTGGGAGATTTTTGAGCAAAATTCAGGTCTTAGTCTGACATTTACAGACGGGTATTTTTACCCATAAAATCTGATAACAATCATTTGAGACGCCAAAATTCTGCTCACAAGGACAAATGCTTACACCTGCTTGTATTAAGCTCTTAATCATTCAAACGTTTGGAGCAAATCGCACGCCTAAAATACCTAAAATTTCGGTTTCGTTTTTGCTACAAAAATTTTCTCCAGCCTCATACAAAAACTATACACTGCAGAAATCTTCTTCCGGTTCTTCTCCCTTTACCCAAGCAACATGATTTACGAACATTGTCGCATTAAGTGCCGCTCCCTGTGTCCATGGTCTGCGCTTCTCAAACACAAACATGACCTTCAGGCGCTCGTAAAAACTCGATAAGCCTTCTGGCATATAACCGCTTGAAGCAGCAGGATTAAGTTTTATTGCGGCATTATATATTTTTATTGCGGCATCTGTTTCACCCTGTTCATACAAAGAAATAGCATAACAAATATATGCCTATACTGCCCTGTGGCTATAACAACCTCTTCCGGCTCTTGGAGACCCTCCACTTTGAAACGTCGGTAACCTTCAACACACCAATTCAGAATCCCCGATAAAGCCTCTGGCTGCGATAACGTCGTCTTCAGTCCCTGGTCTCGCTCCTCCTTCTTGAAATGTCTGTTGAACGGGATTATCTTCATGCGTCCAGACTCAAACAACGTAAGGTCAAGCACATTCGGAAGGTGGTTAGTATCGATGAAAATCTTCGCCTGCATATGAAACTCAAAGCTATTCTCGTTCAAGAAACGCGCCGTGATAGAGTTATTCCCCGTAAGCTGTTTCGTGAGGCTCGCATTGATAACCAACTTCTTCTCCATTTCGCTTATCCCGACAAACCTAGCACCAGCTAACCTGGCCACGTCTTCTGAGGGCGAATTGCTGCTCGTGCCAAACTTACTGCTTGCTAACATGTCAGGTCTTGCAGATCTTCCGTACTCTCCCATGACCTTCAAGAGTGTCTCAAGTGCCGTGGTTTTACCGTTTCGAGTCTTAGGCCCGTACATTATGAACAGACATTCAAGTGAAGTATCGCCTGATAATGAATATCCTATAGCCTTCTGGAAATACTGTATTAAATCCAATTTCCCTTCCATGACTTCTCCGACGAATTTTTCCCAACGACTGCACACGGCCATAGCGTCATAAACTACAGGTGAGATTTTTGTGATGAAGTCCTCCGCGTTGTGCTTAAGTCAAGCGTACCGTTTTCACAGTTGAACAGATACTTGTTATTATCGAAGGCCGACATCGATATTGGATAAACCGATTTAGCGTCCTCAATCATACTCCTACGATTCTTACGGATTTGGAGTTTTGCGACTCGCTGTAAGAATCTTTTGCGCGTATCTTCGTCGGAGATTCTCAAAGCAAACCTGAACAAGTCATCAGCCAGTCTCTTCGCTAATTCCGACACAGCTAAGTCCTTGTTATCAGCTCGCCAGATTCGCCCGTCGTACACATACCAGATTCCGCGGTCTCTATTGAATCTTGCGATCTCCACGAAAAAGTCTGCGAATAAATACCCTATGCCTATTTCTCCCAAACCGTAACGGGGATTCGTATGAGGCTGCATTGACTCAAGGCTCTTGGTTACTCTGCTGACATCTCCCAAGAACTCCGAAAGCTCCATAAAGTCCTCCTCAGCTGTGGGAATTTGAATCGGCGAATATATTGCTGTGGAAGAGTTCACGGCATTCCTGATTGTCAGTGCTCCGTATGTGCTTCCGCCGGTCTGTCGGTCCCACTTATCACGCATTAGCCCAGAAATCCTGAATATCCTGTCAATCTGTTCTTCAATATTTCCACACCAAAACGCAAGAATCGATACAAGCGCCATATCAGCATCAGATTGCGACTCGTATCTATCTTGCCAACGTCCTGCCATTAGATCACGAAACTTTCCTGAATGCCCAGCATGTTCAAGCACTTGTTCATCGGTCAAGTAGGAGACTGGATCAAAACTGCTGCCCGACGTTGGATTCTTACGTTTCATGAATGAATCAAGTATAGATTGAAGTGCCGCCATATCTCTTGAAACCTCGCCATACCTATATACATCACCTGTAACTGTTACAAAGCGATTGGTAGCTCCAGGCAGATAAATTTCTAGGCCGTATTCGCGATTGTTCACGAAATATTGTTTTTTATCGTATATGAAATCTTGCGACAACAAAACGAATCCCCGAAGCCCCGTACCTGATGGTGAACGCTCAAAATATGTATCTTTGAACAGTGATAACACTTTCGCAGCTACATCATTTATAGTTCCGTCCGAGCGTATACAGTGGTCAATATCTATTGCGCCAATCCCCGCAGAGACTCTGAAGCCTATACCGTCCCAACCGCCAGCACCATAAGCCCTAGCAGCCGTTTCAAAATCGCTGAATGTAGCTGAATTATTTGTTCGCGCAAGTGCTCCCGTCTTTGGATCATATGGTACCTTCGTACGCCTGCCATTACGTTTTTCCGATCTCCACAAACAAAATGAGCTAAGGCTCTTCAATTCCGCGGGAATGTTCTCAAAATTTATCAAGATGAACAACTCCTAGTCTAAAGTCCTTGCTCTCTTCTTCCGTTTTCTGTCCTTATGCCAACCAAAACAACACTACTGATTTTCCTGCAAGTCGCCTCCATACAAATGCTTTTACACGGAGATTCATCAATCGCAAAAGCCTGAAGACGTTAGAGACAGTCCGCACTTCGACAGCAATTTCCTGCCCTCTGTGAGCTTCAAGCAATCTATGCAATGTGGTGTCCGTGGCTTGCAAAATTTGACCATTAAATCTAACTTCCATATCGCTTCCTCCTTTACCATTTGTTGATGGCATATTACCGTTATAAATACAGTAGTTATAAGGAATTACGATGAATATTTTCAGCTAGATAAGCTGGCTTTTACGGCTTCAATGAGTCGCTCCTGCGTAGAGTTCTTCTCTGATAACGCCCTCATGATGTCTTCGTCAATAGTTGCTTTAGCGATAATGTGATAAATCGTTACGGGATTCTTCTGGCCTTGTCTCCATAACCTGGCGTTAGTTTGTTGATAAAGTTCTAGGCTCCATGTTAAGCTGAACCATATAAGAATGTGTCCACCTGCTTGAAGGTTAAGGCCGTGTCCTGCTGAAGCGGGGTGAATGAGTGCCACAGAGATTCGTCCTTCGTTCCAGTCCGTAATGTCTTCGGCGTTTTTGATCTCCCTGATACCCAAAAAACGCTCAAGGATTCTAGCCCGATCATGTTGGAACCAATAGGCCACAAGTACTGGTTGACCATAAGCTGACTCGATTAAGTCTTCCAGTGCGTCCAGTTTAGCATTATGGATAATGTGCGGCATTCTCTCGTCATCATATATACAGCCGTTCGCCATTTGAATGAGCTTGTTCGATAACACCGCAGCGTTTGAAGCGTCAATTTCGGTTTCGCCTATGGACAACACTAACTCACGCTTGAATTTCTCGTAACTCTCCATACTGATGGATACTTCACGATTGACGTACAAACATTCTGGCATAGGAAGATAATCAATGGCCTTCATTGAGACCGTAATATCGTTGATTCGGTTATAAATTTGCTCTTCTGCTCCGTCCCGCAACACGTACGAGTACACAATGCCCGTTTTAGGATTCATAGCCCCTGCCCTGAAATACGCTTCTCGGTAACGACAAATGTATCTCCCTAACCGCTCACCGCCATCAAGCAAGAAAAATTCTGACCATAAATCAAGTAAATTATTTGTGGCAGGACTTGCTGTCAGACCTATCCAGCGTTT
>CAJOGG010000233.1 GCA_905234205.1 uncultured Synergistales bacterium
AACACTGATACGATTGACAAGCCGCCGCGTATCACGCCCAAAACTGACTCGCAAAACTCAACAAGCAAGCGCGAAATTTTACCCTTCGATAATAAATCCCCGGCCAAGATAAAAAATGGTACTGCTATCAACGAGAACGAATTGCAACTTTCAAACATGCGTTGAATTATCATCATTAAGCGATTAGTCCCGAGACCGTAAGCTATAGTTATCGCCGCAGCCGATCCGATAGAGAACGCTACAGGCACTCCTATAACCAACAACGCTATGAAAACTGTGAATAGTATCGTGCCCATTTACTTAGCCTCCTCGAACATCATAACAACAGCGTGAATGGCCATTACGATCATGCTTATTGGCAAACACATGTAAATATATTTCATCTTCACGGGAATAACCGCCGCCGTTCTGACCTGACGACCACAATACAAGAATCCGTAATAGCAAAGCACGCAGAACAACACAAAGCAAATTCCATGCACCAAAATTTTCAGGAAAGTTTTAAATCGTGAGGGGAATAAATCTTGAATGAATGTTATAGCGATATTTCCGTTATGACGGTACACGCAGGCCGCCCCGAAAAATGTTGACCAGATTAACAAAAATCTCGTCGCCTCTTCTGACCATGACAACGAAGTAAACCATGTTCGGCAAACAACCTGCGCTATCGTGAATATTACCATAAGCCCCAGCATCAACGCGATTAAGACTCCGCAAATTTTATCCAGGGCATTACTAAATCTTACAAGAAATTTCATGAGACGCAAAAACTATTTCGCCAAGGCTTCCTGGATTCTCGTGATATAACTTGAATATTGCGGGTAAGCTCCATAGACCCCTTGTACTGCATTTCTGAACGAGTCAACGTCGGGATCCTCGATTACTTGGACTCCGTGATCCTTAATCGCGGCTAATTGTCCGGCCTCCTGATCTGCTACCCACTGTCTTTCATACTCGGCGGCTTCCTGTGCTGACTGCTTGAAAATTTTCTGTGTCTCCTCGTCAAGTCTCTTGAATGCCTCTAAGCTCATCGTGATTATAGCGGTTGAATAACTATGACGATCAAGAGTTACATACTTCTGGTTATAGTCCCAAAGTCCGTATGAATAAATTACGTTGATGGGGTTCTCTTCGCCCTCTATTGTGCTTTGCTGCATTGCTGTAAGAGCGTCGGCCCACTGCATAGGGGTAGCGTTGACCCCAAGAGCTTTGAATGTCGCTGTGTAAACTTCATTCTCCATAACACGAAGCTTTAAGCCTTTAATGTCGTCGGCGTTTGCCACAGGTCGTACGGAGTTGGTTACGTTTCTGAAGCCTCGTTCAGCGTAGGCCAAGCCCTTTAAGTTTGCTTTCTCGAGAGTGTCAAGGAGTTCTTGGCCGATGTCGCCGTCAAGTATCTTGTAAGCCTCAGCGTTATTCGCAAACAAGAACGGCATATCCAACACGCCCATCATAGCCGCAAAATTCACGAACGGCCCGGAAGTTATTATTCCCATGTCAAGCATATCCATAGACATTGAATCAAGCATATCGCTCTCACCACCAAGACTGCCATTAGGATAAATCTCGATCTTGTATTTTCCGCCCGTACGTTCCTCAACGAGTGCTTTGAATTTCTCTGCCGCAACCTGGAATGAATCCTGCTCGTTAACCGTCGTGCCAAGCTTCAAAACCGTATCAGCATATGCACAAACGCTGCTCAATGAAAACATTACAGTGAACGCAAATAATAAAACTTTCTTCATTACTAATCACCTTTCTAAATTAGCATAAAATTTGGGTTAGTATAGCACTGATTATTTATGATGGTATAATGCAAAATACATCGACAGGAAAATTTTACGAGCCGCTTATGTCAGATTTTTTCAACTACATTTTCAACTACAAAAACTTGCAAATTTCACAGCGTTCATCTTCATTCACAGACGCGCTTCAAAAATTAGATTCATCACTCAGAATTACTCGCTACGCTTCAAAAGATTCATACTCTACGCTCTGATTTTGCATTAAGATTTATATTTTCGCCTCAATGAAGTATTATTAGCACGAAAATTTTTAGTGAGGTGTTTATTAATTGAGTAGGCTTGATGGATTCAAAGTCTTTACACGAAATGACGGCGGCAAAATTTTTATCTCGGTCACGAATTATGGTGTAGCGTTCTCAAAAGCTTCGGTCGAAAAATTGAATTATCCGGAATATGTTCACGTGCTATTTGATGATTTTGGCAACATGGCTATATCTCCTTGCGAAAGAGATAACGAGGCTAGAACTTTCGTGCGTAATCGCAACAATATTAGAGCGGGCTTCGTGCGCTGGAATGACAAAAAATTAATCAATTACATGATCAAAGTTGGAGGGCTCTCAATAGGTCCTAAGGGAATAAGAGTGCAGGGTGAATACTTTCCTGATGAGAATATCGTGATTTATAACCTTAAAGATTACGCGCAAATAAATCAAAATGAGGAGGATTGATAAAATTTTAATGCGTTGACAGAGCGTAAATCTTGCGCTAGAATATGCACAACTTGAAAGGAGAAATGCATATCATGGACAATATCGCAACAAAACAAAGCGTATCATTTACAGTCGCTGCTAACAATTTAAAACAAAAGT
>CAJOGG010000234.1 GCA_905234205.1 uncultured Synergistales bacterium
TATGGCTTAATGGTTGATACAGAAGACATTTTGATTAGTTTAGGCAAAGAATTATGGCGATATGGAGCACGTGGGCATTATGATGAAGAGAAAGTTTTCATTCATTGGAGCGCATGGCCAGAACTCTATGAAGTCCCGGGCACATACAACATGAGAAGTAGTATGATATTCCTTCATAATGACAGAGTCGGTCTTGTAGATGAAAAGAATGTCATCAGGGTTTCAAAACTGGGAGCCTACCTGGATTGGTTTAGCGACACGGATGATTCTTCGGCCGCTCAACACATTGAAGTGGGCTACAAGGACAATCTTTATATTTCAGCCGTAATGCCATTGTCGCAAGATTTAATAGTTTTCAAGTACAAAGAGAACGTAAGTGATGGAAGAATTTATAGGCTAGTTGGAAGGGTCCCAGACTGGAGCGTCGTCGAAGTTGCACACCATACCAGTACGTTTAGTCAAAATAGTGTTCAAGTAGTCGGTAATGATGTGTTTTTTTTAGATCACACGGGGTTAAACTCACTGTCGAATGTTCAGAGTTATGGAGATGTGAAACTTTCTCCACCTGACAAAAAAGTAAATAATGTGCTATCTCGTGAAATAGATTCGTCATCACGACTTTGGAATTTACGACTCAGACAACAGTTATGGATTTTACCCTCACAGGACAGCGAATATATATGGGTCTTTGATTATGTTCGTAACATATGGACTAAATTTCGCTTCTCGATACAAAATATCATGGCAATATCAGAAGGCTACGATACAGAACGAAGTAATGTTGTAGTCGTGTACATAGTTACTCATGATGGCCTTTATGTGTTAGATGACGACACAATCGTTGACACGATATTGCTCAAAGAAACTTATATGGGAAATGAGTATCAGGCAACAATGACTCAGCAAATCGAAGCCTACATGAAACTTGGAACGCTTGCGACAGGCCGCCAGACATTAATAAAGAACGTTTATGCCTCTCACAATATACCAGAGGGCTGTTCAGGGGAACTAATATTAGGGAAATTCAAAATGCCATTCAAGGGAAGTCATTCACGACGCCAATGTCTCGTTCGAGATTGGACGATTGAGCCGGAGATAAAAATGTATGGTGGAGGCTGCTCAGTCTCTACCTTAGGATTAGAAATGGTTGAAGTATAAACGAGGGAATGAAATGCCAACATTTAAAAATAACAGTGATAGATATATAGATCATGATGCTTTAATTCAGACTCCGAGTGGGGAGCCTAAAAAGATTTTAATTAGATTCAAGCCTGGTGAAGAACGCGGGTTCCCGTTTTGGGTACCATACCAAAAGTTAGGCTTGGAATTAGTAAATGCAGATTATCCAGCCGTACCAAACACGATATTAATCAGCGGTACATTTAATTTTGACACAGAAACAGAACGCAAATTCAATATTGACCCTTGCGACACGTATATCGTAAACGTCATAGTACAATCAGGGAAAGTCATGATGTATCCTGGAAATGCTGACGTCGGAGTCGTAGTGGCTGAAAATGCAGAGGTTCCATATCATTACAAGGCTACGTTAGATTGGGAGTACGCACCATATTTGAGACTTGTGGGACTTGAAGACAACACAACTGTAACACTACACGCTGAAGTTGATAGAGATTATTTAGTGAATGCGAAAGTCGGTGGCAGAATATGGCAATAGAACCTCATGTAAACAATAAGGGGTTAATTGAAGAACTATCCAAAGCCACAGAGAACAAAAATCACGAATCTCTTACCAATCTTATGGGCGGCAGTTCTGAAGGTCATTATCACTTAACAGATAACGAGCACGACAAGCTAAGCAAAATAATTGAAGCTATAATTTCTGAGGATAGTGCTGATGTAGAAATTAACCACGAAAAATTGGCAGGATTACTTGGCGGAAGCGAAACTGGCGGCCATTACCATTTGACAGAAGCATTGCTTGAGAGGTTACGAACATTACAGCCCAGACATATAGAATGGCTAGAGTTTATCAGTTCAACACTGAAAATAAGCGCACAAGTTAACAAAGAAGATGGCTATCCTGTAATTGACCATAGAAAACTTGACCACCTTGAAGGCGGAGATGCTAGTAGTGGAAAATATTATCATTTAACCAATGATGAGCTGAAGAAATTACAGCGTCTTATTAATTTTGCCTTTGAAGATAGTGATGTGGTAATCATTCCTCACTCTGACTTAAAGAACGTTCTGCCATACAGCAGTTACCAGTATCACTTAAATGAGAGCCAATACAATACACTAAAAGATTGGATCAATAATGGACGTCCAAGCACAGGCTCAGAAGCAAATATTTCTATTATTGACTCTGTCGATGGGAACGCAGTAACACATACTGATGCATTAAGTGCTTATCAAGGTTACTTCTTGAATTACTGGAAAGTTAGATTTGTTGAGGATATTGACGAGGAAAGCTGGACCTTCACTCTTGAAGACGGTTCAACGGTAACAAAGAATGTGGCATTATGGACTTCAACAGGAAGCGCAAGGCTAAGTGTGAGGCGATAATATGAACTTTGCTAACGTAACAGGCATAACAATACCCGAGGGTAACGTCGTAAAAATCCACGAGACTAATAGCGGAC
>CAJOGG010000235.1 GCA_905234205.1 uncultured Synergistales bacterium
AGAGTCGACGCTGAAGAGCTGAAATATACTAACAGAGCTAAGATAGTCATGAAAATTATGGACGGTGACGAGATAGCACAAGTCAGATTAACGAATGGAAACGATGATTTATTAATCGTCACGAAATTTGGCCAAGCCTTACGAGTCTCGGAAAAAGAGTTCAGATCCATGAAGCGTAACGCAAAAGGAGTCACGGCCATGAACTTGAAGAGGAATGACAAAATCATAAGCTGCGACATTGTTGACGATAAACGCAAAATTTTTGTGCTTAGTGAACTTGGAATAGGCAAGCGTTTAGAGTTCTCGTCCTTTATGCCTCATCACAGATCCACAAACGGCATATGCATTATGGAACTCAATAACAAGACCGGAGATTTAGCAGCAAGTTTCGCCGTTCATGACAACGACGAAATTATCGCGATAACCTCAAAAGCACGTATGATAAGAATGCCAGTGAATGATATTAGCATTCTCAAGCGTCACTCAGTCGGAAATATCATAGTGAGGCTCGATGAGGGTGATACAGTTGCAGATTGCAGCCTTATCAGCACTGACAACGACGATGGAGACACCACAACCCCCATTCCATTTGACGATTATGAAGAATCTGAAGCAGAATTAGTTACAGTGGAAGAGGGAAATGAAGATGAAAATAGTTAAAGACGGATTGCCAACGATAATATTTTTGCTGTTGTGTGCAGGAGCATTCTTGTATATATCAATTATTCCAGCAGCCATAATTTTTGTCATAGCGTTGATCGTAATATGGTTCTTCCGTGATCCTGAACGCAAAGCAGATTACAAGGACGGATATTTTTTCTCGCCTGCTGATGGGAAAGTCGTAGAGATTTCGCAAGTTAATCATGAGTTCACCGGCCAAGCCATAAAAATTGGGATATTCATGAATATTTTCAGCGTTCATGTAAATCGTGCGCCAAAAAGTTGCTGCGTTCGCTCCCAAAGCCAGTGAGATTAACGAACGTAATTACGTCGGACTCTCTACACAATGGGGGCCTGTAATGATGACGCAGATAGCTGGACTCGTTGCTCGTCGAATCGTTTGCAGAGTTAATCGCGGTGATGTCCTTGAGGCTGGTCAACGTTACGGAATGATAAAACTTGGCTCAAGGGTTGATTTATACTTGCCTAGTGATACAGTGTTAAGCGTAAAGAAGGGCGATAATGTCAAAGCCGGTTTAACATGTATAGGAGTGATTAAGGACTAATGAAAAATTTCTTGAGGATTCGTAGAAAAATGGGAAAATTTGGAAAACATAAGCCGATTGAATTTAAGCAAATACTCCCCAATATGGTAACAAGCGGAAATTTATTATGCGGGGTATTCTCTTTGATGATGACGCTTCACGGACGTTACATAGTTGCTGCGTGGCTGGTGTTTTTTGCCGTGTTATTCGATGGCTTTGATGGAAAAGTTGCAAGAATGCTCGGGGGTGGTTCACAGTTTGGACTCGAGTTCGATAGCTTGGCCGACCTTGTTAGCTTCGGAGTAGCGCCTGCAATTTTAATGTATCAGGTTTCAGTCAGAGAGCTTCATCTTCTCGGGGCTGTATGTGCATGCTTCTTCACGTTATCGGTAGCGTTGAGGCTCGCAAGATTTAACATAGTTCATGTGCCCGGACCATTTCAGGGATTGCCTTGTCCTGCTGGCGGATTATTCGTGTGTTCGTTCGTGATCGCTACCCTCATGGATAACGGCGTCACTGTTGTTGGGCGTAGGAGGCTTAATGATCTCAAGTATTCCTTATGCGAATATGAAGAAGCTTACCAAATATACTGCTGATAGAACAAAATGTTTCGCGCTCTTTACGCTGTTTGCTTTATCGTTCGTGTTTCTGAAGAGTTCGGCACCGTTGTTCTTGTTCGCCATGTATATTGTAAGCGGCCTAATAAGATTTGACTGGGGGCAATGGATTCTGAAACCTGAAGCTCGTGATGAAGCGTTTAGCCATAAAAGTTAGCGTTGAATGAAGCAATAGCAGACTCGTTAATAGCGGGTCTGTTTTTTTGTGGGTACAAGGTAAATCAACTATAATATTACGCAATTTAATTCACTAAGCAAATTTTAACAGTTATAAGGAGGAATATTCTTAATGCGCATAAAGTTTTCTCTTGCAGTATCGATTTTCGTGCTGCTTGTGTTTGCCTCCGGATCATTGGCTGCTTCACCAGCGATAAGTATGAATGGGGACGCACACGTTGGTGAACAAGTAGTCTTATCCGTCGAAAATTCTCAGATACCTAATAATGGTTCGGTAGAATGGTCAGTCAGTCCGACAACAGGACAGAATCCCGATTTCGTTGCGAGCAGGAGGCCGGGAATGTGCTTTTACTCCGCTTGATACACAGCCAGTAAGAGTCGTAGCTTCGTTGATTGATAGAAATGGCGACTTAGTCTCAAGCAATGAGCTTCTTGTTAATCCCAAAGAGTTTCAGATTGATATAGCTGTCGTGATTGATAAGCCGTTGACTTTGTGGGACGCCTCGAAACGTTCAAATTATGTTTTAAGCCCTGATATATTGCTGGCAAATTCTCCGATAAAGTTACGCGCGTCATTAAACCCTCCTTTCAAGGGTCAGCATACTTTCAAGTGGGTTGGTGATGCTGCTACAGCGCTAATGAGTCAGGATCAGGACGATATATTCATCAGAAGAGGCAGCATTGGTGACAGTGAGATAAGCGTAACAGCTTTCAATGCGTCAGGAGTAAAACTAGGAACTGGAGAGAGTCATGTAGCTATTACATTGCCCGTAGCGACTTATGAAGTGTCTTCAAATGAGCGTGAGGCTTGGCAAAGTTGGCAGAGAGCGCAGGCTTTATGGGAGTCCAAGAATTACGCCGAGGCTGTTGAGCTTGCACAAAGAGCCGTGAGTTTATCGCCGAGAGATACGGAAATTTTAGAAGGCTTACGAGCTATGACGACGAATTACGGAAGATTCACTAAAGCTAATAAGTTACGAGAGGACGCCGCTAAATTTGACGGGGAGAAAAAATTTGACGATGCTTTGAAGAATTTACGTGCCGCACAGGTTATATGGCCTCTTGACAATGGGGCAAAAGATATTGAAGTAGCAGAAAAGAAAGTTGACGAGCAGAGAATCTTACAGCAAAAAGCTAACTGGTTACGCGATACTGCGTCAGCCTATGACAACGAGAACATGTACGAGGACGCTTTAGAATATTACGCAAAGAGCCTTGAGCTTGTGCCCTCTGAAGCTGTTGCAGATAGAATCGCGCGAATCAGAAATCGTTTAACCCTTATAGCCGACGCCGATAGATATGCAGGTGAAGGAAATACTTTAGAGCGTGAAGGAAAATTACAGGACGCATTGAACCACTACAGCGCAAGTATCATGAGCAACCCTGACGCCGGTTTACGTCAACATATCGAAGAGCTACAGAGCGTAATTGCACGTCGTGAACGCCAATCTAATGCACTCTACCGCGAAGGCCAAGACCTCCAACGAAAAAATCAGAACCAGGAAGCCTTGAGACGCTACACTGAAGCTGTGAACGTTTGGCCGAATGACAACGCTAGACAACGAATCAATCAATTAAGCCGAAGCACAAGGTTAGCGCCTGACACAGCTATCCGAGGACCTGAAGATTTTGGTATAGGAACAAAAATTGACGCACAACGAATAATTCAATCGGCCGACGAACTTTACTCGCAGGGGAATCTTGATCAGGCCGTAGCTTTATATAGAAAGGCTGTGGCTATTGCACCTTCAAACGAAATGAAAGCATGGATTAATAAACTCGATGGCATAATCAAAGAGCGTAACGCGGTTGAAGCAGCTAATAGACAGATAAGCGAGGCTAATACGTTGTTCAAGGCAGGCAAGACCAAAGAAGCTATGGACCTTTACCGCCAAAGTTTGAACACTCACAAAAACGCTGAAATAGAAGCTTTCATCAAAAGTCAGGGGGCAACAAAATGATTATAGTAGGATTCTGCAATCTCAAAGGCGGAGTAGGTAAGACAACAGCTTGTCAAAATATCGCAGCAGCTTTGGCCAAGTCAGGTAAGAAAGTCGCCGTTATTGATATGGACCCACAAAGCAACTTAAGCGAGGGTTTTGGCGTTACACCGTCTCCAACTGAACCACAAGTCTTTGATCTATTAACAGGAGGCGCAGAATGGGACGACATAGTGAGGCAAAAAGAGGGCGTTGACATTATCCCAAGCTCGTTGAATCTCGTTATGGCTGAATTAAACAACGATGGCCCTATGGCAAGTGATACGGTGTTGCGTGATGCTCTCAAAAAAATTTCTCCAGATAGATACGATTATATATTGCTTGACAGTCCACCCCAGCTTGGAATCTTTACGCGAAATGTCCTAGCAGCTTGCGATAAAATCCTAGTGCCACTTGACGGAGGATTCTATAGCTTGTTCGGATTGAGATTGCTAAATGGCTCGTTGCCTGTTTTGAGCGAGAAACTCGGAAACAAACTTGAGATTATGGGCGTGTTAATGACTAACTATAACCCAAGGCTTTATATTGCTCGTAAAATTATTGAAGACGTCAGGAAAAGTTTTGGGGATTTGTTATTCGATAGTTACGCTAGACAAAGTGTCAGCTTGGTTGAAGCGTCAAGTATGGGAATGTCAATTTTTGCTTATGCCCCGAAATCTAAGGGCGCTGATTTCTACAGGGAGATCACAGCAGAATTTGTGAGACGACTTGAGGGCACAACCACCGAGTCAAATTCACAAGTTCCAGAACCAGAACCAGAGCCAGAAATAATTCCAGAAGCTCCTGAAGAGACTCTCGCACCTGTCGTTGAAACCGTTGAAGAAGTTGTAACAGTTGAACAAGTTCCAGAGGTTGACG
>CAJOGG010000236.1:0-2548 GCA_905234205.1 uncultured Synergistales bacterium
AATAACTTCAATCAAGGCTGAAGGCGTAGAATCAATTGGTATCGGTACAGCAGCTATTGACGTTCTCACAAAAGAAATTCTCGATAATCAATCATTAGCTTGCGATTCTGTCAGTGGCGCAACTGTTACTAGCGGAGCTTTTTTGGCGGCTGTTCGTGATTGCGTGAAACAGAGCGGTATTACTCTTTCTGTCCTTGAGGCTCGTGAAATTGCTTACCCTGCTAAGAGTGATAAACCCGTCGAAATGGAAGCGGACGTTATTATCGTTGGAGCTGGTGGAGCTGGATTCGCGGCGGCAACTGAAGCACTTGAAAACGGAGCAAGCGTAATCATTCTTGAGAAGAACGAAATCATCGGCGGAAACACTGCAAGAGCGGGCGGAACTCTCAACGCACCTGACCCTGAAAGACAAAGCAAAATCGGTGTGGAAGACAGCGTAGAATTATTCACAAAGAACACTTTAGAGGCTGGCGACTTCAAAGCAAATCCCGAACTCGTGAAAGTACTTGCAAGTCACGCATTAGAAGCTCGTAAATGGCTTGAGAAACACGGCACAGTTTGGAGCGAATTTGTGTATCAGACAATCGGGGGACTTTGGCCACGCAGCATGGACGAGAAAGACAAGAACGCCTACAAAGGATTCGTTGAGCCCCTCGCAAAAGCTGTTGAGAAACTCGGCGGAAAGCTCGTACTTAATTGCAAAGCTGATAGCCTCACGAAAAACTCCGACGGAAGAGTCACGGGCGTGATCGCTTTTGACGTAAAGAACGGTCAGGAATACCACTTCACCGCGAAAAAAGCTGTAATCCTTGCAACTGGTGGCTATGCGGCTAATAACGCTTTAGTCTCAAACTACAATGGCGTAAGCGGCCTCCCAACCTCCAACGCTCCTACTTCAACAGGCGACGGAATCGAAATAGGCTTAAAGGCTGGCGCGGCTCTTGAGGGCATGGAGTACATACAGATCCACCCACATGGAAACCCAAAAACTGGCGGACTTCAGAGTCATTTTGCAGGCGTCATCAAAAATTCAATCTACGTCAACAAAGAAGGCAAACGCTTTGTAGAAGAGAGCGGAAGACGTGACGTAATCTCCAACGCAACAATCGCACAACCAGGGCAGATTATGTTCTCAATTTTCGATTCTGAAGGCGGATTCTATGCAGGCGTGAAAGAACTTTCTGACCTCGATAACTTGAAATCCAAAGGCTATATCTATCAAGCTAACTCGCTCGAAGACTTGGCCAAGCAGGCTGGAATTAACCCAGAAGGACTCGTCGCAACAGTTGCTCATTACAATGAACTCGTGAAGGCCGGAAAAGATACTGACTTTGAGAAAGACGAACTCGAATTAACAATCGGTAAAGCTCCGTTCTATTGCGTGCCATTATCACCAACCCTTCATCACACAATGGGTGGCTTGAAGATTAACACCGAAGCTCAAGTTATCAACGTTGACGGAAAAGTTATCCCCGGACTTTATGCGGCTGGAGAAGTTACTGGCGGCATTCATGGTTCAAACAGAGTCGGCGGCAATGCTTTAACGGACGGTGTAGTATTCGGAAGAATCGCAGGCAAAAACGCGGCTAACGAGAAATAATTAGCTTAAGTTAATTTTTTGGCCCAGGCTCTTACGGCTGCTGTAGAGTGGTTTTCAAGAGCTTGGAGCCTTTTTTTATGGATCGCGGCTGATTGAGGAAAATTGAGTCTCATTGCCCCTAATATCGGCACAAGTATTCTAGCGTCGTCGGAGTCCAACAACGTACGCACAACACCTTGACTCATAGCTTTACCCGCTGGCCACCGTCGCAAAATCACAGCAACATCATCAGGCTTAACGTGAAGCAAAAAACTTTCCATAACGTCCGAATCATTTCCTATGAGGCTAATAATTAACCCGGTCGGAAAATTTCCAGCGTTCTCTGCAGAGTCCATGGCTATTAATTTTCTCGTAATGTCATCAAACGGAAATGAACTTGTAATTTCTGCTGTGCTTTCCTCAATCACTGGACGCTTCAAAATTTCAACAAGTGCACGACGAAATTCAACCTTGTTCGCTAAATTCAAAGAGTGTTTCAAAGTTGCGTCAATGACTTTGTAGTTTGAGGACTTAAGCCTAAATATCACTGCCTCCATATCAATATCGTCCCTAGAGTTTTGCGTAGATGCTGTGAAATAAGTTTTTAGCTCCTGTTCGTACTTGTCAAGTATAGAGTCAACTTTTTCTGCGTCAGCTCTTTGCTTCTTCGTCTCGCTGTAATAATCGTAGATGTTGCGTTTTATATTTTGAGTTTGTGGGACAGCTTGTAATTCTTCGGGCGTGAGATTCTTAAGGACGTTGTAAGCTCCTGTTATCTGCTTGAACCTGAAATCGCTTTTAGAGCCTGTAATATCCGGGTGAAGTTCTCGGGCAAGACGTCGAAAGGCAGAGTGAATTTCCTCCCCTGTTGCGCCAGCGTCAAGCCCAAGAGTTCGTAAACTCGCTATTATTTCCGCGTTATCCATGTTTTTTCTTGAAGTCCTCGTAAGCTAATTTAATCCCGTCACG
>CAJOGG010000236.1:2585-3656 GCA_905234205.1 uncultured Synergistales bacterium
TCCCGTTAGGCTTTGAAGTGTCCCATAAAATTTCACCGTCATAACCTACAACTTCAGCCACTAATTTTGTCAAATCCTTTATCGTTATCTCCTGACCCGTGCCCGCGTTCACAAATTCGTTGCCGGAATAATTATTCATCAGGAACACACATAGCTCGGCCAAGTCATCAACGTAGAGAAATTCGCGTAAAGGGCTTCCGTCTCACCACCATGTTACGCTGCTTAATCCGTTAATCTTTGCTTCATGAAATCTTCGTATCAAGGCGGGCAACACATGGCTGCGTGTAGGTTCGTAATTGTCATTAGGGCCGTAAAGGTTGCAGGGCATCACAGAAATAAAATCAGTCCCGTATTGTTTGTTAAGATACTCGCAGTACTTCATGCCGGAAATTTTTGCAAGCGCATAAGCCTCATTAGTCTTCTCAAGATAACCAGACAGCAAATACTCTTCCTTGATTGGTTGTGGTGCCATACGTGGATAAATACATGACGAGCCAAGAAATTCAACCTTCTTACAATTATTTTTCCAAGCCGCGTGAATTATATTCATTTCCATCATCATATTCTCGTACATAAAATCAGCCAACGCTTCAGAGTTAGCCGCAATGCCACCAACTTTTCCGGCCGGGTCAAATACATATTCGGGCTTCTCGCTCTCAAAAAATTTTTCCACCTGGTCTTGTCGTGTTAAGTCTAATTCTGAATGCGGACGCGTGATTATATTCTCGTAACCTTTTCGCTTGAGTTCTCTAACTATTGCAGAACCTACCATGCCTGTATGTCCAGCAACGTAAATTTTTGAGTCTTTGTTCATGAAAAATAGCCTCCCTTGTGTAATAATTCTAGCATGATGAACGACAACAAAACGATTTTATTACATATTTGCTGCGCTCCTGATGCTAGTGTGCCTGTGCCGGATTTATTGGCTGAAGGTTGGAACGTTAAAGGCTTCTTCTATGGCTCGAACATTCACCCGTTTGAAGAGTATCAGCGACGGCTTGAGGCTCTGAATATTTTGATCAAGCACACTGGAATCGAATGCGAGATTATGCCTTATAACCCTGATGAATG
>CAJOGG010000237.1 GCA_905234205.1 uncultured Synergistales bacterium
CCATTTTATCACTTTCTGCGTAAAAGTATCCAGAGAATTTTTTTAACGTTGTTCATGGAAAATTCGTCGCGGAGAATTAATAACACCGTGAAATATATAGCTGCACCAGTAAATATAAGCGTGAAAGTGTTTACGGGACTCGATGGCCAATTTTTCCCAATCGCGATTAATATTCCAAGCATACAGCCTCCTGCGAGCAAGTAATTTCTCAAGGACAACAAAATTTTCATGAGGCTTAATTCTTTGCGGACGAAGTATAATTCTACAAGCGCAATGACTCCTTCAGCACTCACTGACGCAACAACAGCTCCGTACGCATAAAAATATCTTATCAGGAATATATTCATGCATAAATTCACGGTCGCACCGATTATTATGCTTAACGTGTATTGATTCTGTCGCCCTGTAGGGATTAGATATTGCCCGCCCGTTATACTGTTAATGCCTATGATCACTATAAGGAAGCTTGAAATTTTCAGAAGTTCAGCAATTCTTGCCGAGTCCTCCCCGAAAAACCAGTACACGAAATTATCTGACACAGCTATCAATCCTAAGCATAACGGAACGCCTATAAACCATATGAATCTATAACTCAAATACATATAGCGTTGAATTTGTTCTTTATCGTTCTTCTTGAATAAATAACCTATTCGCGGGACCATTACATTTGACAGCGACGTTACAGTGAGCAATATGATTCTAATAACTCTCATGCAAAGCTCGTAATAACCGTTTTCATATGAAGTATCCGTGAAAAGTCCTATCATGGTAGTGTCAAGTATCGAGTAAACGCTGGAAGCTATCGTCGGAATAAAAAGCGACCATATAGTTTTGATATTTCGGAACGGCCTCAAGTTTTTTATATCAGGCTTATCAATATATTTCGGCAGGAAACAACACTGAATCGCACTCCCAAGAAACCAGAAGAACGAAATGTTAAACGCGTAACGATCAATATGATTGGGGGCCTTGATAAAAATGAATATGCAAGCAGTCTGTAATATCTTGAGTACAAAACTTATGCTCACGAGCAATCCAAATTCCTCCATGCCCGCAAAAAACCACCCTGCCTCGAATACGATCGTGATTATATGCAAACTCACTATCATGTACATTTTGAAGTTCTGGTGTGCATACGTGTTTACCAGCGTCAAATAAATTATCATGCAGATCGTAACGTTTATGAGCGACAAAAATTTTAGCTCCCAAAAAACTCTGCTGCGTTCCTTTCGGTCGTCCTGATAATAAGAAATTTCGCGTTGCCCAAAAATTGCTATGCCCATGCCCGCAAATAGCGTGAAGTATTGCAGAATTGAGTTCACGAATGTAAATCGCCCTATGCTGCTTGCTGTGAGTGTTCGTGATATATAAGGGATCGTTATGAACGGTATGATTAACACTAAGATTTGATACGACGTATTGTATATATAGTTCTTCTTGATGCTCTTACTCATGAGTCTCTCCTGTTAAGATTTCATTGTGTCATGTTAGATTCTTCGGCCTTCGTGTGAAAATTATAACTTGATTGCGTAAATTACGGATTACAAAACTTAATCGCCCTCCTAAAATCTCACCGTTATGAATTAGTCAAACTTAGTAAAACTTTTTATGAGGAAGTGAAATTGTTATGGATGTGAATAAATTAACGCGAAAAAGTCAGGAGGCATTGGCACAAGCACAGGCCATAGCTTCAGAATATAATCATCAGCAGGTAGACACGATACACTTGTTAGATTCTTTATTGAGTGACTCTGCCGGGCTGATACCTCAATTACTTAAGAGAATGGATATAAATATAAACGCTCTGAATAAATCCGTCATAGATGAGTTAGCGAAATTGCCACGAGTTACAGGTAGCGGAGTCGAGCAAGGAAAAATTTACATCACGAATAGATTAGAGACTACACTTAACAAAGCTGAAGAGCGCGCGAAATCTTTGAAGGACGAATACGTATCAGTTGAACATTTATTTTTGGCAATGATACCCGACGATAAAATCCTGCGTTCATTCGGAATAACTGAAGAAAAATTTTTGAAAGCTTTAACAGAAGTACGAGGCTCACAACGAGTCCAGAGTGCTGACCCTGAAGCAACATATGAAGCTCTTGAGAAATATGGGCGCGATTTGGTTCAGGCTGCTAGAAACGGAAAACTTGATCCAGTTATCGGACGTGATGATGAGATTCGCAGAGTCATTCGCATTCTCTCACGTAAGACAAAGAATAACCCAGTGTTAATCGGAGATCCTGGCGTCGGAAAAACAGCAATAGTTGAAGGCTTGGCCCAAAGAATCGTTCGTGGCGATGTTCCAGAAGGCTTGAAGGATAGGACGGTTTTTGCGCTCGATATGGGATCGTTGATTGCCGGAGCAAAGTATCGCGGTGAATTTGAGGAAAGACTCAAGGCGGTATTGAACGAGATAAAGAACTCTGATGGGCGAATCATTCTATTCATTGACGAATTACACACTATAGTCGGAGCCGGAGCCGATGAAGGCGCAGTTGACGCCGGAAATATGTTGAAGCCCATGTTAGCGCGCGGGGAAACTGTTGATGAATATCGCAAGTACATTGAGAAAGATGCCGCATTAGCTCGAAGATTTCAGACAGTTGACGTTGACCAGCCTACAGTTGAGGATACTATTTCGATTTTACGAGGCATTCGCGAGAAATTGCAAGTTCATCATGGCGTTGTGATTCGTGATAATGCTTTAGTCTCCGCGGCGGTGTTATCGAACAGGTATATCACTAACAGATTTTTGCCGGATAAGGCTATAGATTTAGTTGACGAAGCTTGCGCAATGATACGCACAGAAATTGACTCACAACCTACAGAACTTGATAACGCGTCAAGAAAAGTCATGCAGCTTGAAATTGAGGAAACAGCCCTGAAACATGAGGACGACGAGGCCAGCAAAGAACGCTTGAAAGTTTTGCAGAAGGAGTTGCAGGAGGTCAGAGCCGAAGCCGACGCATTAAGAGCACAATATGAGACCGAGAAGAAAGCTATAACGGGGATTAGAGATTTACGCTCACAGATTGAAAACGTTAAAGCAGAGATTGAGAAAGCCGAACGAAATTACGATCTCAACAAAGCCGCTGAATTACGTTATGGGAAATTACGAGAGCTTGAGGACGAATTAGCAGCCAAGGACAAAGCCACTAACCCTGAAGAGAAAAAATTGTTGCGCGAAGAAGTTACTGAAGACGAGATCGCCGACATTGTAAGCCGTTGGACTGGAATACCTGTAACACGTTTGCTTGAAGGTGAACGCGAGAAATTATTGAAGCTCGATGAAATTTTGCATAGACGCGTTGTAGGTCAGGACGAGGCCGTGCAGTTAGTAGCTGATGCAGTATTGCGTGCACGTAGCGGAATTAGAGATCCAAAACGCCCCATAGGTTCATTTATCTTTCTTGGCCCAACCGGAGTCGGGAAAACTGAACTTGCTAGAACTTTGGCGGAGGCTTTGTTCGATAGTGAAGAGAACATGATTCGAATCGACATGAGCGAATATATGGAAAAGCACGCTGTATCACGATTAATCGGCGCACCTCCCGGCTATGTTGGCTATGATGAGGGCGGGCAATTAACCGAGGCGGTAAGACGTAAACCTTATAGCGTGATTTTGTTTGACGAGATCGAGAAAGCTCACCCGGACGTGTTTAATATTCTGTTGCAGGTGTTGGACGACGGGAGAATAACTGACTCGCATGGGCATGTTGTAGAC
>CAJOGG010000238.1 GCA_905234205.1 uncultured Synergistales bacterium
ATAATTATGTTACATGGAAAGTTATTGACCCTGTGAAATATATTCAGACTTTGAACGCCATTGAAGCTCGTGCACGTGAACGTATCGAAGCGGCTGTGTACAACGCCATCAAGAATGTAATCTCGTCAATGACTCAAGATGAAGTTATCGAAGCTCGCGGCGGGAGACTCTCAACGAAAATTGCTGAAGACTCAAATTCTGATATAGGCATGTATGGAATAGCTATCGTGCAGACGGAAATTAAAGCTCTTGACCTTCCCAACGATAACAAAGCGGCAGTCTATGAACGAATGATTTCAGAGCGGCAGAACATAGCGGCGTCATTCACGGCTGAAGGAAATTCGGAGGCACAAAAAATTCGCAACAGGACCGACAGAGAAGCAACGATAAAACTTGCGGAGGCCAGACAAAAAGCTGACGTGTTGGTGGCTGAAGGTGAAGTCCAATACATGAAGATTCTACAAAGTGCTTATGATACACCAGAGAAGGCCGAGTTCTATAATTTTTTGAGGTCGCTTGATGCCTTGAAGAAATCTTTTGCGGGAGAACAAAAAGGCGAGAAAATAATCATGCTGGATAAAAATTCAGAGCTTGGGAAATTAATCTACGGTCAACGATAACAACAAAGCCCCTTCACATTACACAATGCGGAGGGGTATTTTTTATGCTCTAGCTTTCTCAACTAGTCTCTTTCCTAGGTCATAAGCGTTTTGTAAATCGATCTCAAAATGTTCATCACGGTACTTGGCCTTAACTTTTTCGTCAAACATGTTAGCTTCATAGCGTGAGTAATCCGCAAATTGATAAGTGTTATAGGCACACAGCGTTTCACAATATCCCAAAACTATCTTAGCGGCGTTTGCATTAGGTTCAAGATATTCCGGGTAATGCATCTTTTCTGCTATGTCTTCAGGAGCGTTCATTGTGTAAATAATTGCCGAGTAAATTTTCCTGTCAATCGCGCTCAATCTCTTTCCGTTCTCGTCAAAGCTGTAACGATAACGTCAGACTCTAAAGCCTTCTCGAGTACAGGCCTCAAGGCGTCCTTTATTACACATAGTCCATTAGTCTTAGCGTTCTTGAGCTTACAAGCAAAGCAACTTTTACAGCCCGTATAGCTATAGTCGTACAGGTGAACTAATTCGGCGTCTGCTCCTGCGTCAGTTGCTCCATTCATTGCGCTTGCCAACATTTTGTGGGTGTTCTAGTTTTTGCGCGGACTGCCATTGACAAATAGTGCCTTCACGAAATTTTATCCCACTCAAGATTCTTACTTCTTCATTAATTCTTTGCCAACATTCCAAGCCTTTGCAAATTCCTCTCCAACTTTGTAATAAGTCATGCGATATTGATCGAACATAACGGCGTTAAGCTTACCCGCGTCAACTTTTCCGTTCTCGTCAAGAACTTTTTCATCAACGTTTACATTAACGATCGTCCCGACGACTCGAATCTCCCCAAACATTTCAGCCTCTTCAGCGAGCTCACATTCCATAGTCAACGGAAATTCTTGAATGATAGGCGCGTCAACACGAGGGCTTTTCTCTGCATGAAGTCCAGTGCGTTCAAACTTGTCGGCCATTGTATTACCGCTAGCTGTTCCCAAGAAATCGGCTTCTTTAATGTGGGCTTCGTCCGCTAATGCTACAGTGAAGGCTTTCTTCGCGCGAATGTTCTTGAGGGTCTTGCGATCTGTCGCGAGATATAACGCTATCTTATCCATTCCAGCAATGCCGCCCCAAGCTACGTTCATGACGTCAACTTTTCCGTCCTCGCCATAAGTCCCAACCATTAAAACAGGCATAGGAAAAACAGCAGGCAACGATCCTAAATCTTTGCGCATAATTGATAATCTCCTTATTGAATGAATTTATGGTACACTCTGATTATCTCAAACTTGTCAAGTTTTACGTTAAAGGGGGAAATTTTTACATGATTGACGAAATGAAGAAGGCATTCCCAAAAATTTTTGGCAGTGATTCAGAGCCTGAAGCATTCTTTGCTCCTGGAAGAGTTAATCTAATCGGCGAACACACTGACCATGAAGGCGGCTTTGTATTTCCGTGTGCAATAGACTTTGGAATTTATGCGCTTGCTTGTAAGAAACCGGGAAATAAAATCAGGCTTTACTCAATAAATTTTGACTCCGAATATAAATCACCGTTTGAAATTAATTTCTCTGACGTTCACGAAAAATTAAGCGGCTCTCGTACGTGGGTTAATTATCCGTTGGGAGTCGTCAACACGTTAAGTAAACATGGTTATAAATTTGACGCTGGAGTCGATATTCTTTACGCTGGGAATTTACCTGACGGGGCGGGCTTATCTTCATCGGCGGCTATAGAGGTCTTAACGGTCAAGATTTTCAGCGAGCTTTTGAGCTTCAACATTGACGGAGTGAACGCGGCCAAGTTCTCACAGGAAGCAGAGAATAATTTTGTGGGAATGCATTGCGGAATAATGGATCAGTTCGCCGTGAGCATGGGCAAGAAAAATCACGCGGTGTTACTCAACTGTTCAACGCTCGAATATTCTTACGCGC
>CAJOGG010000239.1 GCA_905234205.1 uncultured Synergistales bacterium
GGAATACATCACACGATGGGCGGCTTGAGGATTGACCCGAAGACTCACGTGCTGAAGGGAAGCGGCAAGATTATTCCGGGACTTTTCGCGGCTGGAGAGATTACCGGGGGAGTTCACGGCGGCAACAGGTTAGGCGGAAATGCTGTAGCTGATTTCGTTGTTTTCGGCAGGATTGCAGGACAGGAAGCAGCAAATTTCTAGTGTAAAATTGGCCGGGTTATCTTTATATAGGGGAAACCCGGCTATTATTTTCTGCAATAGGAGGCAAACTTAGTATCATGAAAAAACTTTTATGCAGTATCGTATTCTTGTGTTTTATGGCATCTTGTGTGTACGCTGATACTATCGAGATAAGTATCAATAACTTTCCTGACGATATGTTTAGGGATTATGTGTCGAAAAACTGGGACAATAATAATGACGGCTATTTAGGCGATGATGAAGTATCTTCGGCAAAAACAGTAGATGTTGACAAAATGGGAATAGTAAACCTTAAAGGCATAGAGTTTTTCACGAGCATGACAACCTTGCACTGTTCCTACAATGCTCTGACATCTTTGGATATAACCGGCCTTAGCAATTTACGGTATCTTTATTGCTACAATAATGCCCTCACTACTTTAACGCTTTCAGGATGCGAAAAACTTGTAAGGCTGTACTGTTATAATAACAGTCTTACTGAATTGAATATCGCAGAATGTCCAGCCTTAACAAGGTTAATTTGTTATTACAACAGCATAACTGAACTTGATGTTTCTTCGTGTCGTGCTTTAACTTACCTTGACTGTAGTCATAACAGCTTAAGCAGCCTTAATCTAAGCCAAAATACTTCTCTGACCGAACTTGACTGTAGCTATAACATTTTAAGCAGCCTCAATCTAAACCAAAATACTTCTCTGACCGAACTCGTTTGTAGCCATAACAGCCTAAGCAGCCTCAATCTAAGCCAAAATAAAGTACTGACAAAGCTTTATTGTAGTTATAATAAACTTACAGCTCTTGATGTAAGCGACAACACAAATCTTAGCTCGCTTAGTTGCGGCGGCAATTCTCTTAGCGTACTTAACTTGAGCAACAACAACAAAATATCAACTCTCTCATGTGCGCAAACAATCAATGATCAGCTTATAGTACGTACGACGGGCAACAATACATATTATATTAATCTGATGAATGATTTACGTATAGGTACAGAAAATATCAAGAATGTAATTCCCGAGACTGTTAATGGCTATAACAGGAGCGGAAACAATCTTGCAGTAACTTTATGATGAAAATGAAGGTAATGCTTACTTTACGGAACCACCTGCAACGTTCAGCTATGAATACGATACCGGTATCGGAAAGAACATGAAAGTTACTGCTAAAGCAACGCCTATAATAACTACTGTATCATTTGATGTAGGCTATGTTAATAGAAGTTACAGCTTCAGACCCAACGCTTCGGGATCAGGAACTCTGTCATGGAGCATCGATAACTCGAATGCGCTTGCAGAGGCTGGTTTGTCATTCAATGCTTCTACAGGAAGAATATACGGCACACCTAATAGAGCAGTCCAATTAACATTTAACTTAACCGTTACCAGCACTTACGGCACAGATACGCGTGAGTTCACGATTACAATTCTGGACTCTTCCGCATCACCGACAAGCCCTAAGATTACCACTTCACAGGATGTGCTCCCGACAGCTTATGTAGGTGCGTCCTACAAATTTACATTCTCGTCTTCACTATCCAGCGGAGTAACATGGTATATTGAGGAAGATGAAACTGATACTGATGATTTCACAATTTCAACACGCGGTGTCCTTTCCGGAAAGCCGACGGAAGACGGAACATTCAGCATAACAGTAAGCGTTCAGGACAATAAGGGAGGAATTGACACAAAGACATTTGAACTTAATGTGGAAGATGCCTCAGAAAATCCTAATCGCCCGGTAATCTCAACCGAGCAGGAGAACATACCCGAAGGATTCGTGAACGCCTCATACAAGTTTGAGTTCAGTGCTTCAAGTAGTCTTAGGCTTACATGGTCAATGGACGAAGATATCCCCGGACTTACTCTTTCATCACGCGGAATTCTTTCCGGAAAACCTGTGTCTAAAGGATCATTTGACGTAAACATTACCGTAGAAGATAGTTCAGGTGGGAGAGATACAAAATCATTCGTTATATCAATAAGAGGTCAAGACGAAATAGAAGGAAGGCCTGTTATACTGACCTCTCAATCAGATATTCCTGCAGGCTACGTTAAGACTAAGTACAGCCATAAATTTGCCATAAATTTATCGCCACAGGTGTTCTTTCAACAACATGGAAAATAGAAAGCGGAGAAGTTCCCGGACTTTCCATGACATCATCCGGCACTCTAGGTGGTTATCCTTCTGAGGAGGGAACGTTTGACATTACCATAGGAGTTAGCAATTCAACGGGCGGCGCAGACTCAAAGAGCTTCAAGGTAAAGGCACTCAAGAAGTCCAAAAAAACTTACTCTGTTATAAAGAGCTCAGGCGCAGGCGA
>CAJOGG010000240.1 GCA_905234205.1 uncultured Synergistales bacterium
GGACGCTGTCACTTTTTTCTGACATTAACATTTCTCCTTACAATTTTTAGCTATATACAGCGAAATTATAATCCCTAATCCCTAATTCCTAATTCCTCATTCTTCTTCGTCCTCGGGGTCGGGGCAAGGGACATTGTAAGCTATCGCGGTCATGACCGGGATCACGAGCAGAGTCAGAACCGTGCTGACCGTCAGACCCGCCATTATCGTTACAGCCATCGGCCCGAACATCACGTCCCACACAAGCGGCAACATTCCTAACACGGTCGTTACTGCGGACATTGCTACAGGGCGTAATCTGCTTACACCGTCTTCAACGATTGCTTCGTATTTATCTCGTCCGGCCTCAAAATCTGCGCTAACCTGGTCAAGCAACACAATAGAGTTTTTCGCAAGCATTCCAACGAGACTCAACAAGCCTACGATCGCCATGAAACTTAAATCCATACGCGCAAACCATAAGCCCAACACCATGCCGATTAATATCAACGGTAGCATCAAGAATATTATGATAGTCTGCCTGAAGCCATTGAACAAGAACACCATAGTTACGAACATTAACAGAATAGCCCCAGGGAACATGACAGCCATTCCAAGCATAGACTCGTCTGAAAGCTCGTGCTCTCCTCCCCATTCAAGCGTGTATCCCAATGGAAGTTTTATCGCCTCAATAGCAGGTTTGATTCTAGCTATCATGTTATCAGCGTTATGGCCCTGTTTTACCTCGCTCATAGCAGAAATATAACGGCTTCGATCTCTACGCATGATTATTCCGTCCTCAAATACAGTTTCAAGTCTTGAATATACAGTTCCAAGCGGCACAGCTTTGTTCACGATCGGCGACCACACAGGGAGTGAGCTTAACATGTTTATGTCGTTGCGTTCTTCTGGAGTCAAGGCTGCGTAAATTGCCAACGATTTATCCCCGTCACGAAATGCTCCGACCGTCATTCCCTCGGCTGCTGTTTGTAAAGCGTAATTGATAAGCGGGCGAGAGAGTCCTAAATTCTGCATTTGGTCCTTAATAATCACGGGGCGAATAACTTCTACAGGCTCTCTCCAGTTATCACGAACGAATAAGCTTGACGAGTCGGACTCCATGATCTCAAGTGCCTGTTTCGCTAACCCTCTTAACACGATTGGATCTTCCCCGTAAAATCTCACGCCTATTTTCTCGCTCATTCCGCTTCCTCGTGCAAACAATCTGCAATAACCTTCAACGCTCGGCATATTCTCGTTGATATAGTCCTGCGTCTTCTGGAGCATAGTTCGTGTGTCTTTAGCGTCCTCAAGTTCAACCGTAAGCTGTGAAAATGCTGTATCGTTCTCTGGTGGTGAATATGTCAACATGAATCTCAATCCGCCGCCGCCGATAAATTGTGTAACGTTCTTGACACCCGGTTGTGAGTTTATGTAGTCAACAAGTTCTTGCGTAACTTTTTCTTGTCCAGCTAGTGATGTCCCTTCTTGGCTCCATAAATCTACGTTGTAATAAACTGTTTCAGCGTCAGGGAAGAATGACGTATCCACCGTTGAGAAAATGTAAAGCGATAATCCAAACATTGCCAGCGTGATTATTATCGTGAGAGATCTGTAGCGAAGGCACCCCTCAAGAATCGCTCTGTATGCTCTGAACATGAACTTGTCGTAAGGATCGCCCTCTTGTTTCTCAACTTTGAGCATCAATTTTCCAAGAACAGGCGCCGCAATTATTGCCCCAAACCAGCTTAGAGCCATTGATATTCCTACAACTTGAAACAGACTCTGCAAATACTCCCCGGCTTGAGCGTTCGATAATCCAACAGGAGCAAACGCAAGTACAGCTATAAACGTTCCGCCAAGCATTGCCCACTTTGAACTCTCTACAGCATCTGATGCCGCGTCTTCGATTGTCATTCCACGTTCAGAGCCTACAAGCATACCTTCTGTTACCACTATGCTGTTATCAACAAGCGAGCCCAACGCGATTATCAAAGCAGCCAGCGAAACAAATTGAAGGGTTATTCCGGTGTAGTTCATGATCGTGAAAGTTCCTGCCACAGTAAGCAAAAGCACAAGCCCCACGATTAAGCCAGAACGTAACCCCATGAAGATTAATAGCACGCCTATAACTATAGCGACAGACTCGCCGAGGTTGATTAAGAAATCATCAGTTGATGCTACAACGCGATCGGATTGCATGTAAATTTCATTGAGTTCAATCCCGACTGGACGAAACGCTTCCAACTCCTTCAGCCTCTTTGAAACAGCCCGCCCCATATCTACGACGTTGCCGCCCTCTACAGTGGAAATTCCTATAGCAAGTGCTGGACGATTATTGAACTTCAGCTTAAAACTTTGTGGGTCAACATAATCACGTCTGACAGTAGCAATATCACGAAGCCTCGTTAAGTTTCCTGCTGAACTCCCGATAACTAAGTCTTCAATATCCTCAACGGATAAAATCGCGCTTGTTGGTGAGATTCGTATGTATCTGTCGCCCAAAGTCATGTTAGCTGTCTGTGAAAGGGTGTTTTGTTG
>CAJOGG010000241.1 GCA_905234205.1 uncultured Synergistales bacterium
TAGACTTTGACGAAATAGCGGCGAATGAATATGGGAAAGTGCGTTATATGTTGAAGAAGAAACCTATAGGTAACAATGATACATTAATTGCGGCTCATGCTAAATCGCGTAATTTGATTCTAGTAACACATAATGTGAGAGAATTTTCGCGTGTTGAGGGCTTGGAACTTGAGGATTGGGCGGACGGTACCGTGTAGTTGTTAATACCTGGAATTAAAATTTTCTGCATGTTATGATCCACCTTTGTAGAACGTAAATTATGTAAGGGATTCCCTATTTGTCAAGCGATTGCGGCTGGGGAGCCTTTGTCCTAGAGAAGGAGAGCTTATGAATATTTTGAAGTCATGTATTGAATTTGTTTTAATGTTACTACTACTATGGTTATCCGCCATATTTGTCATATTCGCAGGCGCTGCGCTTATTGTTTTTACACCTATTATTGCTTTGTGGTGTTTATGTGAGGAAAATGATGATGAATATTAGCTGTTTATTTTTCTAAAATTCTGTTAAAAAATAAACAATAAGGAGGAGATTAATGGTACGACAATTCGTCTTCCAGAAAAAGAAATCGCTTCACGTCTTGAAAACATGAGTATATAGAAACTTGGCACAAACTTGGCACAAAAATGGCAGTTCTTTTAGAAAAATCCATGTTATACTCCTAATGTTATGCTTTTATGCCTTGTAAAAATGCATAAGATAATTCATTCCATGAATATATAGACAAGAGTCTCTGAGATATTCAGGGACTTTTTGTTATGCTGGAGTAGCTCAACTGGATAGAGCTCGGTGTTCCATCGCGGTTGTAGGTTCGAATCCTGCCTCCGGCCCTTTTCAAACTCAGGCTTGCCTCGTGAATAATGAATAACACGGGGCTTCATTTCTATTAAGGAGGGAATATTTTAATGATAGGTAGTTGGGACATTAGTGAAGTTAAAAGTGTTAATCTTCCTCAAAAAGTAGCTAGTGCGTTCGTTGCTGTTACCGGTGGTCTTACTGGTGCTGATTATATGCCTATTGCATTTTTAGGAAGTCAAGTAGTAAAAGGCACAAATTATCGAATATTAGCATTACAGACGCTTACCACGGCAAATCCCATAAAAAGGTTTGTCAAGATGATAATTAACGTAGACTTAGAAGGGACAGCGTCTTTGGTCTCGATCGGTAATGTAGCGATATAATTTTTAACTAATAAGCATGAGTTCTCGAGAGTAAGCTCCCAATATCCGGGTTAAGCAGAAATCGAGAATGTTTTATATAAAAAGTTATGCAAAGGAGGGATTTAATGGCTATTAATAGGGACAAAGCAGGACGTTATGTTAAAGGACAATCTGGAAATATCAGCGGGAAGCCCAAGGAGAACCCTGAAGTTAAAGCGTTATTCAAGGCTCATACTCTTGATGCCGCGCAAAAGATTATTGACTTATTAGACTGCGGGATAGAGAAAATAGAGTTACAAGCTGCGCAAGAAATTCTCAATCGCACAGAAGGCAAGCCACGCGACAATGTTCAGATGAATGTATCTGGAAGCCTTGACGTAAGATCACAAGTTAGAGAAATATTGATGGAGCGAGTGATTGAGACTCAAAATGTAACAGAAACATCAGCACAATGGATAGCCATGAATTAATTGAGCAGCTTATCAATAGTGAAACACGTGCTTACAATTCATTAGTTGGATTTCGTGAAGAGTTTATTCCGTCAAAAGAAGATGTGATACCAGCAGCTTTTCACGAAGAATGGAGTAACATTCTTTTACGCGGGCAAGGACATTTCGCTATTGAAGCATTTCGTGAGAGTGCTAAAACTCAAATCGTTATCAGAGCCAATTTACTTCACGCCTTAACGTTTCCACAAGAGAACCGTAGCTACTTGATTGTCATTTGTGCAACACAGACGATAGCAAGCAAGAAATTACAGGAAGTCAGCAGAGAGTTCTTAGCATCAAGCAAGATGAATGGTCTTGTAAAAGAAGTCAGAGATAACTCCGGGCTAGCTTTTGAGGTTCATTATCACAATGGAATGAAGGTCAGGATTGAGGCTTATGGCAAGGGAGCGTCTGTTCGTGGTTTGTCATGGTTTGATAAGAGACCTAGCTTGGTTATCATTGACGACCCACAGGACGAGGAAGACGCGAGAAGTGAAACAGTAACTTCAACGGACTGGGATTGGTTCTTAAGCGATGTGTATTTCTTAGGTCAGAGTACCAGAATATTTCTTATCGGGAACAATCTTGGAGAGCGCTGTATTATTGAGCAAGTCATAAAAAATGCTGATAAACTCAACTTCACAGCCAGACGTATTCCGATCCTTGACTCTAAAGGCAATAGCGCGTGGCCTAGTAAGTGGCCAGTATCATCAATCGAGAAGGACCGTGACGAATGGGCAGCTTTAGGGAAAACTGATATATGGTATAGAAACAAGATGTGCGAATGTATCAGCCCTGACAGTCAGAAATTCAAGCGTGAGTATTTCAAGTACTACGACCAGATCAAAGACTTAAGTAAGTT
>CAJOGG010000242.1 GCA_905234205.1 uncultured Synergistales bacterium
ATTTTTCCGGTGGTTCTGTATTCATTCCCGTTAATTTAACGCTCAAAGCTGCCAACGAAAACTTCACAGGGCTTCTTGCTTGGAATTCATGAAGGGCTTGCAATAAAACTAGGCTGTCTTTTCCTCCCGATAACCCCACCAAAACTTTATCGCCTTCGTTGATCATGTGCCATTCCCCAAGAGCTTGCCCGATTCGTTTACGTAATGATTTATTCAATGTATCAAAATTTTTTGCCATAGTGATTATTATAGTCGCGTGTATATAATATTGAGCAATCAATCAAAATTTTTCAGGAGGTGTTATCGTGATAAGGCTAAATAATATCTTCGTCAAGTTCGGCGACTTTCAAGCCCTCCGCGATATTAATGTTCACGTTAAAGAAGGCGAGTTCTTCACGTTTTTGGGACCTTCAGGTTGTGGCAAGACTACCACGTTACGAACTATCACAGGCTTCATTGAACCCTCAAGCGGCACTGTCTTAATGAAGGGCAAAGACATAACCCACGTACCAATTGAGAAACGCAACATAGGCATAGTGTTTCAGTCTTACGCGCTCTTCCCAACAATGACCGTTTACGACAATATAGCCTTCGGTCTCAAAATTAAGAAGCTCGCTAAATCTGAAATCGACTCGAAAGTTCGTGAGATAGCAGGTAAAGTTGACTTGTCCGACGAACAATTACAGAAGGCCGTGAGTCAATTATCAGGAGGTCAACAACAGAGAGTCGCTATAGCTCGTGCACTTGTAACAGGGCCAGCGATAATTTGTATGGACGAACCATTAAGCAACCTTGACGCTAAATTACGTGTTCAGTTACGCAACGAGTTAAAGAAGATGCAACGTGAGTTCGGGATCACTACGATTTATGTAACTCATGACCAGGAAGAAGCCTTGACACTTTCGGACTGTATAGCCGTCTTCAACAAAGGTGTAATCGAGCAAATAGGCACCCCCAACGACATTTATAACCATTCACAGACGGAATTTGTCGCTAACTTCATCGGGGACATCAACAAACTTGACTCACAGATCACAAGCTCAATTAATCTCCCTGAAACTAAAAATCATTTCATCAGGCTTGAACGAATCAGAGTCGAACGTGATTCAGAGTCGGGCTTTGAAGGAGTAATCGAGAGCCAAGAATATTACGGCCTGTACATAAAGTATTACATCAAAGCGGGCGGCCAAGTCCTGAAGGTCATCGAGAAGAATGACGGTGTGAATATTTACGAGCCTGGCGAAAAAGTGAGGGTGATAATAAATCCTGCTGACATTATGTCTTACGATAAGGCGGTGGCTGAATCATGAAGAAAGATTCTATTGACGTTGGATTAATCGCGAAAATTTTCGGCTTCGTCCTATTCGTGTACTTGTTCATGGGATTCATGGTGCTGCCGTGTATTAACACTCTTGCTTCGATTTTCACAGTTAGAGACGCTGCAAAAGGTCAACCGGATCCGCTCGCTGTAATAAAATTCTTCTGGGCTGGAACAATGCCGTTATTCGTATGGAACTCGTTAAAGCTTGCTGTGTGTCTTGTGTTTACGGTCAACGTTGTTGGAATCAGCATAGTGTTATTGACGGAGTACTTTGACATCAAGGGCGCGAATATATTGCGAATGGGTTACATGACCACGTTAATTTATTCAGGCGTTGCACTCGTTACGGGCTATCAATTCTTGTACGACTCTAACGGAATGATGACAACTTGGCTATCTCAAATGTTCCCCATGATGAATAAACAATGGTTCTCGGGCTTCAATGCTGTTTTATTCACAATGACTTTTGCTTGCACATCAAACCATGCGCTATTCCTGCGAAATGCTATACGCAACATTGACTATAACACCGTAGAGGCTGCAAGAAATTTAGGGGCTTCTCCCTTCAATGTCTTGTTCAAAGTTGTAATGCCGACGCTACTTCCGACTCTGTTCTCATTAACTGTAATGACGTTCATAACGGGATTGTGTGCTATGTCAGCTCCGACTTTGCTCGGGTATAACTCAATTAACCCTGAAATTGTACGCTTGGCCGGGTCAAGTGCTGCTGATGAATCATTTCCACAAGCTCGTGCGGCATTGTTGAGCGTAATTCTAGCAATGTTCACGATAATATTATTGAGCGTCTTGAATCACTATGAACGTAAAGGGCATTATTTATCAGTCTCTAAGACTAAGGCAAAACTCGTAAAGCAAAAAATCGTAAGTAAGGCCTGGAATATTGCGGCACATGTTTACGCTTATGTGTTATTCGTGATTTATATGACTCCGGTAGTGATGATTATATTGTTCTCGTTCCAAAATTATCCGGCTATACGCTCAAAGATGCTTAACGTTAGTGACTGGACGCTAGTAAATTATTTCGGGACTCAAGATTACGAATATATGACCTCTCGCGGAAAATTAAGGACTCGTATTGGCTCAATCTCCGGTGTATTCTCAAACTCTGATGCGGTCGGCGGGATTAGGCTATCGTTCATAATGTCGGCGGTGGCGGC
>CAJOGG010000243.1 GCA_905234205.1 uncultured Synergistales bacterium
TACAGTAGGCACAAAGCCCATGCTGCTCTCGAATAAGGCTATCTCGAATTAGAGATTTATCCAAACAGTCAAAAGCCTCACGTGCTGCTTGAGATGTACATTTATCAATAAGAGATTTTTGTTCCCTCCTAACACGACTAAATTCATAACTTAAATTCCTCGATAACTGAAATTTCTTAATATAAAGCATGACTATTCCTCTGCAATCCATTTGTTGACTTCAAGAAAATCTCTCATGCGTTTGACCGCCGAAGAATCTTCTCCCAATTTATTCGCAGATTCTCGAACTATATTTTCAGCTTTGGATAAATCGTTCTCGTCAAGAGCTTGTTCAATTTCTTTACGCCAATTCTTGACTTCTTGTGGCATATCTATGCTTTCCTGCGTTAATTCAAGGACATCTCCTACGTTATAGCCATAAGCATCGTCAAGATACTTTATACTATTAGGATTTTTCATGACAATTAGTTTTGCATTTTCCGCTGAAGATATTACTATCGGTGAATGCGTAGCTATAATAAATTGCACTTTTGGGAATGTTGCTCGCAATGCTCCAAGTATCTTCCACTGCCAGCGCGGGTGAAGGTGCATATCTATCTCATCAATCACAACAACCCCTTCTAAGGTTTCCACGTTATTCAAATTGGGGTTCAGGAGAGCAGTACGATACGCAAGCTCCATAACAAGGCATAGGACACTCTGATAACCGGCACTCAGGTTATGAATTAGATAGCCGTTCCCATTTTCAGAATACACGAGACGATTCAGCTTCGGAGAAAATTCAACTCGTGCCTGATCATTTCCTTCAAGTTCAATAATAAAACGAGAAACAATATTCTTGAACAACAAATATTCTATAGGTTCGCTTCCAAGCCTATAACCTGCGTAATCCATCTGAGCACACCAGTTTTGTATTGCATCAACCGAAGCCATACCGTTCAGACAATCTTTGTAACCCTGACGACGTTCAATTCGACCGCTAGGCAAATCCGGCGCATTCTTAGCAGTGAAAAATTGCCTTCTGTCTCCTTGATAGCTCAGGAGTGGAAGACGCGAATTTTTATCGTTGACAAGGGTTCTCACTTTTTTGATAGCTTCAAAATTCATATCTCGTTGATTAGTCGCCTCATTTTTTGATGGATTCTCATAATACTTATATAAAGTATCATAAGTGATGCCATCAATTTCAAAATTACAACGAACACTTACAGGAGTACAGTATTCAATATTATCTGTTACACTCCCTATCAAGGTAGGAACAACACGAACATCAGACCTCGTTATTGTTTTACTATTGCCATCCTCAATCCCAAAAAGCAGAGATTCTAATGCTAAACTAATCCCAGCAAGAAGCGAAGATTTTCCTGAGCCATTATTACCTATTACGAGATTAACGCCAGAATTAAAACTTACGGTCAAATCTTCAATGCCTTTATAATTTACAATATTTATTGATTTTATTTTCATAATAAAACTTCCTCGATTTTTCTATTGCAATTTCAAGTGAAGCTTTTGTTCATTCCAGAATAAAGCCTCTAAGTTTATATAAATCCATTTTACAGAAATATTCTTTATGTTCCTTATCAGAAACTCTGCCTGAAGCATCCTTAACACCTGCACATAATTCATTTATTATGTTACGAACTGAACCTTGAAAATCAGATGCTAAAAATGCCAAACGATCTATATAGCCTTTTGCTTCTTTTTTATTCGGTGCAACTAAAGCTCTATTAGCTAAATTTTCTATTTCATCATATTCTGCTTGTGTCAATTTTGTCTTAAACATAAAAAACTCTCCTTACTTGCGTATATTTGTAATCTTATTATACATATTCATCAATTCTGCGACTATTTCCTCCTCGCTAATTCCCTTATCGAAGCCGTAAGCCTCACACACTGCAACGTCATTCGCCTTATGAGCTTTCAATAATTCTTCCGGCATCGTCAACGGAGCATAAAGGTCTGCAAGCGAACTCTCAAGGAATTGCGCCCGAACATCAAGAATTCTTTGCGCTGTAGATTCAATTTTCGCTTTCTGCTTCTTATCCAGCGACGGCCAAACAAAATTATTATAGACTGATGGTGAATAACGAATATCGCTTTTCAATCTTCCAGCAACAATATGCACCCAAACCATATGAATCCTCGATGACAAAATCGCAAATTCATAAATCGAAACATCAGGAATAATAATACAAGCATCGCTCGCTATTACGTCAGGCAAAATAAAACCTAAAGGAATATATTTTCTCGTTTCCGATGACACACGAGGAATTACCAAATACGTAGACTCCGGCTGTCTATTTTGGCAGAATAAATAAGGATAATCGGCCATTTTCTGAATCCTGTCCGCGTTGCTCCGTTCTCGAATAGCTTTAACTTTTTGAAGTCGAGCCTTAATCTCAGGAATATTTGCATAATCTGACGGGTTGCCATCCTTGAACCAGAAACAATAACGTGAAAATTCTCCGACCTTGTCATGTAAAAATTCTCGTGCCCTCTAACTGTAACTTTTCGTCCGCTGTCATGAGCAATCCGCCGTCATCTGTCGGAGGGCTTCCTGTTGTCATTTTTGGGAGACCATTGCGAGGCTTGTTAATTCTGTTCGTAATCCATACGTCAGGCGCGTCATAAAGATATGGATTAATGTGCGAGGCTTCCGTTTTCTTGTCTCCGTCAAAAATAAATTTTGCTTCGTTGTTTTCTGAATTTGAAAATCCTACTATTACGCAATGAACAGCCGCTTTTTCTATTGCTTCACTGCTCCACACAAACGGTTTATAAGCGAAATTAATCACAGCTCCGTCATCAATCATCTTTTTCCAGAACGTCGGAACTGATTCGCCCTGACAGATTGAATTCGTCGATACAAACGCTACTTTTACAGCCGTACCCCTTATGTAGTCAATCGCCTTCTTATACCAGCATATAACATAATCGAGCTTTGTTTCAATTTCACCTTTACCCCAAATAAACGCTATATCATCGGATTGTTCTTTGGTTCTTACAGACTGCCCGACAAAAGGAGGGTTACCAATAATGAAATTAACTTCACTGGGCTTTACGACTTCCCGCCAGTCAATACGCAGAGCATTAGCTTCAATGATGTTGTTATAAGACTTCAGGGGCAGCAAATCTCCATAGAACAGAATTATATTTTTCGTTTCGTTCCACATTTGAGCTTCTGCTATCCATAACGCTGTTCGAGCTACTGACACTGCAAAGTCGTTTATCTCGATTCCGTAAAATTGCGATATTGATACCTGAATAGCTGTATCATCTTGAGAATCTGCAAACGAAATCTGCTTTGAAATCAGCGACAAAATTTTATTCTCAAGCCGTCTCAATGACAAATAAGACTCTGTTAAGAAATTACCAGAACCGCAAGCAGGGTCAAGAAATTTCAGAGTTCCGAGTCTCTTCTGAAATGCACGCAATTTTTGAGTCCGACTTCGTGAAGCTGGAGCTTTAATTATCGCGTCAAGTTCTTCATTTAACTCATCAAGAAATAACGGGTCTATAACTTTGTGAATATTCTCTATCGATGTGTAATGCATTCCGCCGGAGTGCCGGGTTTCAGGGTTGAGCGTGGACTCGAAGACTGCTCCAAAAATTGTAGGAGAGATCCCGGACCAGTCAAAGCCTTCTGACATGTCCTGAATAATTATTCGCAATGGTTCGCCGTCAAGCTGTGGAAGTTCTATATCATCATCAGCAAACAGACCGCCATTAACATATGGAAACGCTTTCAGGCCGGCTTCAAGATACGGATCGCGCTCATTCTCTTTCTGGTTCAGGACTTTGAATAAATCAAATCACGCAGGGCAGTACGTGCAACGAGTTCACGGGGCTTCAGGTAGTCATGAAACTGGGACTTTGCGAACAGGCCGGAGTCCTCAGCATAGAGCAAGAATACAATACGAACACAGAAGACATTCAGACTACGAGCTGATGACTTGTTCTCAGGATTGAGATAACGTTCAAGCAGTGAGTCATAGAGTCTGCCGACTAACTGACCGGCTTTAACTGATAACTCGACTTCATGAACTTCATTAGGGCTCATAGCATTCACATCAACAAGAAATAATAATTTGTGCCAGTCACGCGTTAAGTCAGAGAGATTCAGGACGACAGGAGGAGCTTTCGGGCGTTCCATGTCATAAATAACGAACTGCTGAAAATTGCAAACTACAATCCAGCGGGCATGTTCAGAGTCAGGGAGCCAATCTGAATAGCGTTTAGCTTGCTGGAACGGAGTCAGCGTTTGACCGTCAGACTGAGGGACTGGCCTATCGAGATTAACACCTGAACTCTTTTGCTCAATCAGTGTTCGAGTCGACGAGACATAAGCATCAATGAAGCTGGTATGTTCAAGAGCAACGCGCTTCTCGAACGTGATTAATTCATCAGGACGCTCAACATTCAAGACATCGCGCAATAATTGCAGCCAGAATAATTGAGTATCGCTTTTCTCATCTCCGTGATTAGTCCAATATTTAACAAAGCTGCCGATATTATTCACTTACATAAAACCTCCATTTCACCACAATAATATATATCCCCCGTCAAACTATCTCGGCTTGTGTCTCCTTGTGACACCAGCTGTATTCTCCTCCTCTTACGCTTCTTACGCCTGCCACGTCTACGCTTCAGGAACTTCAGATGCCGCGAATTATGCGAACTGTAACGCCTCAAAATCAACAACAAACGTGTCCATTGTACGAAAAGTTATCAATAATGCAATATATATTTACGAAGTTAAGAGCTTCAGAGAC
>CAJOGG010000244.1:0-2824 GCA_905234205.1 uncultured Synergistales bacterium
ATCTCTGCCAAAAGCATTGAAGCAGGCAGACGTTGACGTTCGTGTAGTAACACCAGCTTGGCCCGGTGTGCTTGAGAAAGTTGAAGCATTGGGATATAAAACTACCACGGTGAAGACAAAAGTTTACGCGGCTTATGATTGGCGTATACATTCGGCGGAAGTTATCAAGACAACTGTTGACGGTGTAACGACATATTTCTTGAAGGCTGACGATTACGCGGGCGATATGTACCCTTATCAGTTGAACTTCTGGACGGCCTCTCCGTTCGCAGTATTCTGTATGCAGGCACTTGAACTTAAAGACGCAGTAGGCTGGGAGCCGGATATTTATCATTGCCACGATTGGACTTCTGCATTCTTGCCTTGTGCATTAGCTTGGCACAGACACTACCGCCAGACCGGTGGAAAAAGTATCATGACCCTTCATAACGTTGCTTATCAAGGTGTGTTTGAGCAGGACTCGAGCCTTGGAGCTTCAACTCCTCCACCATGGAATATTACGGCCAAGTCAATTTACTCAAAGGCGGCATAGTTGCAGCTACAGCAGTTAGCACAGTATCACCGACTTATGCGGGCGAGATTCAGACTTACGAATCAACACGTGAGCTTTCCGGCATTCTCTATCAACAAAGAAGCAAGTTACGCGGAATCATCAACGGACTTGACACGAAATTCTGGGACCCGGCAGGCGATAAGAGCATACCCGCGAATTTCACGATTAAGGATCTCAAGGGCAAGGCAGCTTGTAAGAAAGAGCTATTGCAGCGCGCAGGCTTTGACCCGAACACAGAAGCCCCTGTTATCGTTTGTGTAAGTCGCTTGGTTGAGCAAAAAGGCTTTGACATGGTATTCAATGCAGCCCACCAGATAGCCGAGACAGGCGCGAAATTAATCGTGCTTGGAAGTGGCCAAGACTGGATCGAGAACGGAATGATCGCAGCACAGGAAGCTAACCCACAAAGTATTAAACTCTTCAAAGGTTACGACGAGCCATTATCACACTTGTTATACGCTGGCGGAGATATTTTCTTGATGCCTTCAGTGTTTGAGCCTTGCGGATTAAGCCAAATGATCTCAATGAGATACGGAACTGTCCCTGTAGTTCGTGAGGTCGGCGGCTTGAAAGATACCGTGTTTGACGTTGATAGACCCGAAGGAGGAAATGGCTTCACGTTCTTAACATGCGACGTTGACGGAATGATGTGGGCATTGCGCAGAGCCGTTGAACGCTATTACGACAAAGCAGCCTGGAAAAAGATAATGCTCGAGGGAATGCGCGAAGATTTCACTTGGGACAAATCAGCCGGCTTGTATCGAGAAATGTACGAGGATTTAATGCAATAACGCGAACAAATGCTTCTTGTGAATGTAAATTTGCAGGGAGCATTAATTTATAGAAGGAGGTTTAATTCATGTATTCAGGCAAACACGGAAGAGTGTTGGGTATCGTCCTCGCTGGTGGTAAAGGCGAACGCTTGATGCCTCTAACAAGTTACCGCGCAAAACCTGCAGTCTATTTCGCAGCAAAGTATCGTATCATTGATTTCGCACTATCCAACTTAATCAACAGCGGAATTTATTCAGTCTATGTACTCACGCAGTTTAAGAGCCAGTCACTCATGGAACATATTGAACGTGGTTGGCAATTCGGTGGAGCTATGAGAGGCCGCGACTTCTTCGTAACTACAGTTCCTGCGCAGATGTGGAGCGGTGAACATTGGTTCCAGGGTACAGCAGACGCAGTTTATCAGGCTTTGCACATGATCACACGTTACAGAGCTGACAGAGTTTGTATTTTTGCCGCCGACCATATTTACAAAATGGACGTTGACCAAATGATAAGCTACCATATGGCACAGCACGCCGACGTAACAATCGCCGCCAACGTCGTACCAGTGAGCGAGGCTAATCAGTTCGGCTGCATCAAGACAGACGCACGCGGACGCATTCTTGAGTTTATGGAGAAACCCGCAAATCCTCCAGAGATTCCAGACAAACCCGGCTTCAGCTATGTATCAATGGGTAACTACGTCTTTGAGCGCAAAGTTCTTGAAGAGTCTCTCGACGAAGACGCAATGAAGGAAGAGACAAGCCACGATTTCGGAAAGGACATTATCCCGAATTTAGTAGCTCATGGAATGAAAGTCTGCGCTTATGATTTCTCTACAAACGTTTTGCCACACCCATCAGCAGAGACAGAAATGATCCACCAGTGGAGAACCGATAAACCTTACTGGCGCGACGTAGGAACGCTCTATGCTTACTGGCAGGCACATATGGAACTCATAGGGCACGAGTCAGAAATGACGCTTTATAACCCAATGTGGCCGATCAGAACAGTATCATACGGAGATCCCCCGGCTTATTGTTATCCCGACGATGGCCACCCTTGCAACATTAACAGGGTCATGCTCTCTGAAGGAAGCAGAATCTTCGGCGCAAACGTCACTAATTCAGTTTTGTCACGTAACTGTCTCGTTCAGTCCGGAAGCACGGTTGAAGAAAGCGTTATCGGCCATGATGTCATTATCGGGCACAACTGCAGAATCAAGCGTACGATCATTGACGGGCATAATATCATTCCTGATGGCACAGTCATTGGTGAAGACCCTGAAGAGGACGCGAAACACTACTACGTCGACAAGAAATCCGGCCTTGTTGTTCTTGGAGTTCCAAAAGAGCTTTATCTCACTGGCAGCGATAAGCTTGAAGAGGCTCAAAGCTGGGACACAATGGGCTAAACTTTACGACTTACGAAAATTTTTCAGCACTCTCGAGAAATTCCCGGGGGTGCTTTTTGTTATATTATTACCCATTCAGTTTT
>CAJOGG010000244.1:2837-3245 GCA_905234205.1 uncultured Synergistales bacterium
GGCTTTGATAAGTTGGTCGGAGTTAATCATCATTGCGTCGTCTTCAAAGCAGCTATCACGGAACGCAACATAAGCCGGTTGACGCTTGGCCATGTAAGTTATGGTTTGCTTGTTGATTCGCTCGTCAAAGCACGCTATCAAGTATCCGTCCTTCACAATGAAAACGTGTTTGCCCGCGACAAAATCCTCCTCAATCTTCGTGGACAATTCCATTCCCAATTCCAACATAGCCTGAATCAATAAATCCTCCGGCGTTCGATCTGGCTTAATGTTCTCGTCAAAAATCTCTAGCTGACCCTGAATATACTCATCGGGCCTCTTGTAAATTTCCTCCTTGATGTTGCTTGAATCAACGCGAAAGACTCTGAATCCCACGTCTAAATCCTTCGTCGTCAAAGGAGACTCCTC
>CAJOGG010000245.1 GCA_905234205.1 uncultured Synergistales bacterium
CCGGGACGATAATTCACGAGATTCTCTGCAAGCCTTCAATCAGAATCCCACGAGTATATATTGAGAACGGCCAAGCACGAGTGTAAAGCAAAGCCCCTAAGATCGCTTAGGGGTTAGTTACTTCTTCCGAATACGGTACGAATGTTACGATAGTGTCGCCTGATCCTTCGAAAACTTCAACGCCCGAGTCAATATGCCCGATGTGTTGACGCTGAAATCTTTCTCCGTTCTGCTTGTAGAGAATCACGAGTGTACGTTTAAATGGCCAGTAAATAATATCGCCTACTTTGTAATTATTCGCAACCATTTTCCCTGTAGGCAAGGGCTGTAACATATAGCTGCTCATCTGCCAACCATAAATGTTTCTCATTTGCATAGTGATTGGCAATTGCTCGTACAACATTCGCCCCGCTGGCGTGTCGTCAAGAGTCGCTGATAAAGTTTTTCCGTTGGCAAGCACGTTGATTCTTATTCCTTCAGCGTAAACGCTCCCCACCATCAGAATCGCAATAAAGCACGAACAGGCTACTAACCTCCGCAACTTCCTGTACAACCTGCGCACCCCATTCCGCATGAACCTGACTTCCAAGCGTTAATCACTGGCACGAAAATATCAAGTATCGCCGGAATCTCTTCAACGCCCGCGTCTTCAGAAGTCAATGAAAGTTCTTCCATGACGTCTTCGGGAGTCTCAAAGCCATCAAGAATCGTTTGAACTATGTCGCGTAAATAAATTTCCTTCTCAATGCAAACAGGTGTATCAGCTGGAGCCCTTCCCCAGTCAATTTTTTCACGCTCTAATACTGCTTCCATAATTGATAAATTTCCCTCCACACAAAAAATTAACCGCAGAACTTTTACAAGTCCCACGGCCGAAATTATAACGCTTAATGCAAGCTTATGGCTTACAGTTTTGCTGCGATTGCTGCGATAAATTCTTTGCTGTCTACAACGTGAGGAACTACGCCTTCACAAAGTCCGGATAAGTCCTTCGTCATAACTCCGCCCTCGATTGTTGCGATTGTTGCTTTCTCGAGTTTGTCCGCGAATGCTACAAGGTCCTGATTGCCATCAAGTTCGCCGCGCTTACGTAATGCTCCGCTCCATGCAAAGATCGTTGCTACTGGGTTAGTTGAGGTCATCTTGCCTTCGTCACGATAGCGGTAGAAATGTTTCGTAACTGTTCCGTGTGCCGCCTCGTACTCGAAATTGCCGTCCGGTGATACAAGTACGCTGGTCATCATTGCGAGTGAACCAAAAGCTGTTGATACCATGTCGCTCATAACGTCGCCGTCGTAGTTCTTGCATGCCCAAATGAATCCGCCTTCACTTCTCATTACACGTGCTACAGCGTCATCGATTAACGTGTAGAAATATGTAATTCCTGCGGCGTCAAACTTGGCCTTGTACTCGTTCTCGAAAATTTCCTGGAAGAGTAACTTGAACGTCTGGTCATACTGCTTTGAAATTGTGTCCTTTGAGGAGAACCAGAGGTCCTGCTTTGTTGAAAGCGCATATTCGAAGCATGAACGGGCGAATGATTTTATTGATGTATCCTTGTTGTACATTGCCTGTAACACGCCGGGGCACTCGTAATCATAAACTGTCTCGCGGAATGTTGCGCCGTTTTTGCCAGTGAAGACTAGTTCAGCCTTGCCTGGTTCTGGAACGCGATACTCTGTGCCACGATAAACATCACCATAAGCATGACGAGCGATTGTAATGGGCTTGTGCCAATTCTTAACAACGGGCTTGATTACTTTAGTGAGGATAGGCGCGCGGAATACTGTACCATCTAACACTGCTCTGATAGTTCCGTTGGGGCTCTTCCACATTTCATGAAGATTGTACTCTTCAACACGCTGTTTGTTGGGTGTGATAGTTGCGCATTTGACTCCGACATGATGTTTCTTGATAGCTTCAGCAGCTTCCCAAGTGATTTTGTCGCGGGTCTCGTCCCTCTTCGGCAAACCAAGGTCGTAATACTCCATGTTAAGCTCAACAAACGGTGTAAGCAGGTCATCTTTGATAATCTGCCATAATACACGAGTCATTTCGTCGCCATCCATCTCTACGATGGGGTTTGCCATTTTGATTTTGCTCATAGGATTTATTAATCTCCCTTCAGAATTTATAGTTGTTACGAATTAACGTTTCTTGTTACGATTGAAATTAATCAAGCAGCCAGCCTTAACGATGTCGCGCTCGTTTCCGGTCATGTCCTGGATATAAAGCTCTACCGCCTCAACTTTGCCACCCTTGATAACATACGCTTTGATGCTTCCAAGTTCGTTTTTGTCAAGAGCTGTACGAATGCCAGGGACGTATACATAATCGCCCACTTCAAAGTTCGGTTCGCCCTTAAGATGGAATGGAATCATGCCCCAGTTCATGCAGTTCGAGCGATAACGCTTTGTTGCATATTCCTGTGTGATGTTGGCAAGTGCTCCCAAAACTCTCT
>CAJOGG010000246.1 GCA_905234205.1 uncultured Synergistales bacterium
CGGGCACGTCGCTGAGGTCAAGCACGGCGGTGTCATTGGCCGCGGAACATTCATCTGCACCTGCCTCAAGCTCTTGGGAAAATTCAGCTTTATCAATCGGTTCTTGAGATTCTGGCAGAAAACCCTGGGGTTGAGATTCAAGATTGCTAGTGTAGGTGGTTTTGTCTTTTCCAGATTCATATACACTGCTGTGGGGAGTATAGCTCCCCTCTTCAGAGTTATTATCTTGAACGTCTAAATATAGAATATTAGGTCCATGATTTTCCTGGCCCCCCCCCCCGATTTTTAATGCTGTTGTTTTTTTGGAATAACGCCCAGTTTTACTGTCTTTGTAACATTCTGCGTTTCCTCCCAAAATCTTGAAATTGGACGCTATTTGTGATTTGTAAATTGATGAGTATCGAAAAGTTCGTGTAATTATTCCTCGTTCGATAAGAAGTCTGACATGAACCTGAACAGTGCTAACGCTACGTCCTACAATTTTAGCAAGTGTACTCATCTTCATGTTGGTCGAGTTAGTTCTTCTGTTCACATGTTGAAGTAACGCGTTATATATCATTCTTGCCGTTTGAGGTAAAGATAAATCATTCATAACCAAAATATGCGGCTGTGTGAAAGTCGGTTCGAGTGTCGTTGCCATCGTTGTCATGATTAGTCCCTCCCCAGAATACGAAACTCAGAAGCTATTTGCATTTTTGAGTACGTAGTAAAGCGTTGTGTCCTTTCGACAATCCCCCGTTCTACGAGTGCGCTGAGCGCCCTTTGCACTGTTCTTGTGTTTTTGCCAGTCATTCTTGCCAGTTCGGATACATACATTATCACAGTGTTATCTACTGCATACTCTTCCAGAATGATATAAACTAATTTCGCGGTTGATGATAATGTGCTGTCAGAGAGTATGTTAGCCCTTGCTGTTGTAGCTTTCGGGGAGAACCCTATCCCTCTCTCTTGCTCCTCAATGTATTCCCCTTGATTGCAGTCTACCGTGTATCTTACTTCTTCTGCTACTATTTCTGATTGATTTCTTCCCGATTTTTGTTTATTTTCTCTTGTTGTTTGTGTTGTTGCTCTCTCGAAATTCCTCATTTTCTGTGATATACTTACCCCACTTAATTTTTATTATTATACGGAGGATTATATCACATGATTTCGTTCAGCGGTATAAATTCTCAAAAAATTTAAGGGCCGCGGGCGAGTCTCGTGGCTCAACTCTTATCAATAGGGGCTTTTCACAACACTGTAAACTTTGAAGTTGTTAAATTTCTGTAAAATTGCTTAGGGATTGTCGAGAATTATGGAGCTTGGCCAGAGTTGTGTTTCTGCTTCACGTTCTCCTTTTGTGTGCTCTACATACACATGTATTGTTATCGCCATGATTTTTGTCGTACCACAAAATATGAAATACACTTCCTATTCTGTACCCATATAATCTGTGTGTGGATTGTAAACGCAACGATACAATCGCTTCGGCTTCTATATTCATAGTATCTAAACGATTTCTTGCTAACTTGTTTAGCGTTTCTGTGTCTATTGAATGATTTTGTTTGTTAGCTTTTACTAATATTTCATTCCAAGTCTGCGTTTCCAATATTCTAAGTTTAGGCAAAATATCGTTCATAAATTCATCAGAATTAAATGTCCAATATTTGCTATCACAGTAGCGGAAACACCATGAAGGCGAAGCAGAATTTGCGCTGTCAGGATTCTCTACGTTTGTAATATATGGAGTTTTAGGTTCGTATCTTGGTGTTGTGATTATTTTCTTCTTATAGGCCGCCATAATATATAGCCATACTTTCCTTTGTTATTATGTTGCTTGAGCTTTGTCCAGTCGGTACATTTAGTCGTGCCAATTTCCATGGTTCCTCCATATGAGTTAGTTGGCTTAACCATTGAGCATTGTGTTTTGCGTAATAATCAAGAACTAGGTTAATGTTATTCTTCTGATTGTCAGTTAAGTTATCGCTGTTGCCACATTCATCTTTTGCTGTAACGCTAAACATGCCGCGAGTCGCATTAAATAATTCTTTACATACAGGCCCGTTTGCCCATGCCTCAAATTCTTCATTGAACAACGGAGCGTCATCCCAGACTAATGACCATGCTTGACAGTAATAGCATAGTTTTTGAAGTTTCATTGTTGATGTAGTTCCCAATTTTTCAAGTATATAACGTGCTACGTCGAAAATTGTTACCATTTTACTTATCCTCCCAGTGAAATTTTTATATATTATGGAGGTTGGCACCGTAAAATTCACCAGTTATTGTTATGATGTTTATGTATATTTGCCCACGTACACGCATTTTGACTAACTGAAAGCAAAATTGAACAATAGTATGTTAATAATATTCGTTAAATTTTCCCATTTGTTGTTCATAAATATATTGTAAAATACGATAAATACTAAGATATTAGGAGACATAATATGCAGGATAATATTAGACAATACGAGGACAC
>CAJOGG010000247.1 GCA_905234205.1 uncultured Synergistales bacterium
TGAGATATAAATTTTCGGCTTGATGTTGTCGAGAGCACGTGAGACGAATTTTTTCGAGTCAAAGGGGCTGTAAATTATCTTCTCAACAATTCCGTCAAGAAGTCTTTTAGCCATGTCCCGGCCTGTTGGCGTTACTGTTGAGATTATGCAGGGCAGGACGCTTTTACTCTTGATACGGCGGATTAATGAGCTGGCTGATTGGACTTCTCCGACTGATACGGCATGAACCCAGATTGAGCCTTCGGGAATATTTTTAGTGTCGACTTGGCCGGTGCGTTCGGATATATCATTCTTGTATTTGCGTTTTAAGATTTGCAAGCCTCCGAGTGTGAAGAATGTGCTGACTAGTGAACGGTATAAACACATTCCGGCGGCGTAAAATTTCTTGTTCAAGTTCTATCTTCCTCCAGTTTTAAGAGACATGAAATTATATTAGCATGAAGTGATTTCTATGAAAGTCTATAATTCCCTCGTTCTTCATTGAGCTTAATTCTTTAGACAATGCGCTTCGGTCAACATTGAGATAATCCGCCATCTGCTGACGGTCAAACGGAATAATCAAATCTCGGCTTTTATTCTTGAGAGATAACGAGTTGAGATAGCTCATAACTTTTCGTCTGATTGATTTATTCGCGTTGATGAAGCTTCGTTCTGAGAGATAAAGATTTTTTCGGGCCGTGATAGTGAGAATATTACGCATAATTTTTCTCGCCCAAGTTTCAGGCCCGTTAATCTTCTGGACGTTCAAGAAAGCGGCTTTGCAGTCCTCATTAGCCCGAACATCGACTAGCATAGGTTCAGCGAGTAAAGCATAAGTTATCGCGAAAAGTTCACCAGGTTTCATAATCCCTAAAAGCACAGAATTTCCCCATATATCAGCGCTCTCAATCGAAACGCTGCCTTCGAGAACAAGCCCAGTGTTATGCGTAACGTCTCCGGCATGAAGAATAATTTCGTGTTTGGGATAAAAATATTCTCCTGAGTGAATGACCTTCAGAGCCTGTGAATATTCTTCGTCAGTAAGTCCCTCGAAAATCGCATAATCACGCATAAATTTATCTCCTTAACACTCTCAAAAATTTTACAAAATATCTCTCACTTGTTGTTATGGCAACCGAATTTTGTCGCTTAATATTATATATTTATGCCAAAACTTTATGTATCATCAGGAATTAATCATGTCATTCGGAGAAATATTCACAATTCAAGACGAAAACGAGCCAGTAAGAAATTGCACGGTCTCACGAGAAATTTATAATCATGCTGGGAATGTCATAACATATTTTTCTCTCGACAAAGACAGCGACATAAGCCCGGAGTTATACAACAATCACAAGTTATTAATAATCTCGTCAGGTCAAGTTGAAATACTTTCGAGTTCACTCACTGAAGGGGAATGCGTAATTACTCCTGTAAATTCTCCCGTTGGAGTTAAGGCGTTGAGCGATAGCGTTTACACGGAAATTTTATTTAACTCAGGAGGTTTTACGATGAATGAAGCAATAAAATCCGGAGAAGTCTTCAAGTTATCGGAGCTTGTCCCGTATCAAGAAGGCAGAATTATTAACATGGACATTGCTCATAATGACAAGATGAAGTTTGCTGTTATGGCATTCGCTGAAGGTACAGGCTTATCCGAACATGCCGCGCCCGGTGATGCTTTAATCTTTGCACTTGATGGCGAGGGAATTATCGGCTATGAGGGCAGGGAATATCACATTAAGGCCGGAGAAAACTTCAGGTTCGCGAAAAATGGGAAGCATTACGTCAAAGCTAAAGGCAATTTCAAGATGGCATTGCTTTTAACGCTTGATTAACGCAATAAATATCAATCATGAAGCACAAAGTTAAACTTACAGTAATAGACAAGAAGCTGTACCCTGAAATTCAGGCCGAATATTGCGCAGATCCTCAATCCGGCGAATGTCCATGCTACAACGTTGGCGATGAATTCGAGTTTTACCGCGACGATGAACGCGACGATTTCTGGCATATGGGCTTGAACACGCTCACAAAGACTAATGCAGATCCTGATACAGTTGCAGGAGGTCCAAAGATGCCGCATTGTTCTGAAGCGTGGGATGCTTTCGCTAGATATATCTACACGGGACTGCAAGGAGGCTCAATAATGCGGGGTTGGATGAAGGACGAAAATACTATGATTACTTGCTGCAGTGATGGAACTCGGCCGGTAATCTTTAAGATTGAACGCATAGACTACGAATAAAAATCAACAGGAGAGATTTACAATTGAGGAAGCTCGTAAAAAATAATATTAGCTGGGTTGGTTATATCGACTGGGAACTCGAAAAATTTCACGGCGACGATTATTCGATCATGAAAGGCTCAAGTCAGATTGATTTACACAAGATTGATTACATCGTTGCTAATCACGGGGAATGCGATCACTCCGGAACACTCACAGCGTTAATGGCGGAAATCGATTTACTGCACAGCCAACGCCGTAAAATCAATCGAGGGACAATACGGCAAAAGGAACTGGAACTTTCACGTTGTCAAAACCGGAGACAGCTTAGACATTGGCAATAGAAAGCAGGAGTACGGCTGGAGCGGCGAGAGCGTGAAAATTCTGCGTGAGAAAATGACCGAAGCAGGTTTTAATGTCGTTGACGGCGAAATAAAATCACTCTGGAATCCTGACGCTGGGGTCTGTCAAGTAAACTGTGTAAGCTCTATTTATGCTACACCAATTATCCTATCCGCAAACTTCACATAGAAGTAGTTCAAG
>CAJOGG010000248.1 GCA_905234205.1 uncultured Synergistales bacterium
GATGGCAATGCAACAAAATCAACTGGCCCAAGAACAAGCGTTAGCACAGGAACAACAAGCTCAATCTCAAGCTAAAACGCAGCAAGCTCAAGCTCAGGCGCAACAGGCACAAATGCAAACATTAGCACAGCAGGCAGCATTGCAAGGAGCTATGAATTATAGGCCACCAATGCCAGCTAGACCGATCATATAAGGAGAAAATAATTATGAACGAAATTAAGAATTGCCCTTTCTGTGGCAGCTCGGCTATCACTTGGGAAGACGAATATGAAAGCACAAAGATTTACGGCGTATGTTGTGAGGAATGCGGAATAACTACAGCTTGTTACGATACTGAACAGCAAGCGATAGATGACTGGAACAAACGTGTTTAATCGTATTTATAAAGGACGCTTTATTATGGACGAACAAGAATATCAGCAGGAGTTGCGCGAAAAAGTTGAATACGGACGCAAGGCAAAAATAGCTTCCGAGGTAGTAGCTGATTTTGTTACGAACACAAGGAATATGGTTAGGCAGAGTCTTGAGGATAGAAGCGGAAGCGATTTTGATGAACAAGATATTAACTATAAAGTCATGTATTTACGGGTATTGAGCAATTTTGAGAAAAGTATACAGACAAATATTCAAATTGGAGAATTAGCAGAAAAGGAGTTGAACAAAGATGCCGATTAAGAAGGGTTATGAAATTGACGAACGCGCATGGAACATAATTCTTGATGAGTTCGGGGATTTTGCAAAATATCTTCCAACTATTCAGGATCAGAAAGTCTTTCAGCGCAAACTAAAAGAGTACAAGGACAAAGCAACGGTGAGAGTACGAGAGGAGTTAAGCAATGGACGAGCAGACGATTCAGCAGCCAATTAGTCAAGAACCAGCGCAGTCAGATTTTGATAGCTATGAAGCTGACAATGATGTTATGGAGGATACAGACAATTCGTTACAAGATGAAAATGAAACGGTTTTTCCTGATACCTCGGATTTTGACGATACCGCAGATGCCGAAATAGCCATCAATAATGAAGGTGAAGTAGAGTTTAGTGATGACTTCTTTGGGGATATTAAGGAAGAGCCTCAAGAGCCAGAGCCACCAAAGTTTTACACTGACGATGAGTTGCAGAATACTCCATACGAGCAATGGGATTTTAACCGTATGCCAGAGGAGGTAAGGCGCTATGCTAACTTCTTGAATCAGCAGACTATAGCAAGGCAGAGGCAGCAAGCAATTCAACAACGTCAACCGCAAACTTTCATGGACGAAGTAAAGCAGTACACTCCGAAAGAGCTAGCAGACGAAGGACAAAAACTCGCGATAGAGAAACTCGGAATTACTGAAGACGATTGGGACGAGTACGAGCCCGAACATCAAGCTGCTTTAAGATTGGCGGAGAATGAGTTATTACAGAAACGTAATGCTGAGGTCATGAATTACCAACGTAATGCGGGAGAGTTCAAGCAACTTCAAGACTTCAATGCGCGTTTAGTAGCTCAACCTGATTTCAAAGAGTTTGACGCCTGGCACGCGAATCGCTTAAGAGCGCGTAATCTCACACAGCAGCAAATTGACGCAGGGTTAATGCAGTTAGCTAACACACAAGGATATGGGGCGGTACAGCAAGTTTTAGGTGAATGGTATCGTGAATTTCAGGCTGAACGCGTTAAAGGCAGATCTTCTCAACCTAGACGCAATTTGCGCCCCCCTGTACTAGAAGGAACCCGCGGCGGAGATAACAGTGGACGCAGTTACAACATGCGAAATTTTAGCCAAATGGATTCAGATGCTCAGGCAAAGGCTTTGATGGATATGGGGATTGTATAAAAATGGTAAAGATATTCATTTCAATGCCTACGAATGGCAAGGGCCCTGAGAAAATTAAAGACGATCAGCAATTTCTTGTAAGAGCTGCGGTTACTTATATACATGAGCCTGTTGAACTGATAGAGAGCTATATTAGCTCTCTTGAAGACAATAGATTAACTCAAATAGAAGCTCTTGCTGAAAACATTAAACGCATGAGCGACGCTGATTATATTATTTTTGGTGAAGGTTATTCGGAGAATAGAGAATGTCGCACTATATACGACGTGGCTCAACGATACTATAAATTAATTTTAATTGAAAAAGGTAATAAATTGAAAGGAGTTTCATAAAAATGGCAAGTAATACATATGTAGCAATAGGAAACAAAGAAGACGTTAGCGAGATTATAACTAATATATCTCCAGACGATACGCCTTTATATTCGAGAATTGGTAGGACTAAGGCGACACAGGTAACTCATGAATGGTTAGAAGACGTATTAGGTGAACCGCGAGAGAACGCCAATCCTGAAGGCTATACCTATTTTACGATGGACGTACAGCCGAGAACGAGGCTTAACAACTATACTCAAATTATGCACAGAGGTATTCAGGTAACTGAT
>CAJOGG010000249.1 GCA_905234205.1 uncultured Synergistales bacterium
GACGTGTACAAGAATCCTGCTGAACAAGCGAGACTAGGGAGGCTGTATAAATTTTTGTCGACCGGAAAAATGGAGATACGAGTCTTGCCTGATGAGGTGTACGGACTTATGCACGGTAAAGCGGGGTTGATCACGTATATAACGGGCCAGCGAGTTGCATTTATCGGCAGCATGAACGAGACGAAGAGCGCATTGACCACGAACTACGAAATTTTGTGGGAGGACGACAGCGAGGAGTCCGCGGAATGGGTTGCAGAGGAGTTCAAATATTTTTGGGAGAATGAGAACGCAATACCATTGAGCGAATTTATAATCACTGACATCAAACGAGTCTCAAAGCGTCGTGTAATACCGTTGAAGGATTGGCGAGACGATGAAGGATCCGGAGCTGGTACGATAACTGCGGAAGAACCAGTTGCGCGAAAAGATTTTGGGTTATGGCCTCATCAGAAATATTTTATCGAACGAGCGTTCAGAGAACACAAGACGGAGAGCGGCGCGAGATTGTTGTTAGCTGACATGGTGGGACTAGGCAAGACGCTACAGCTAGCAATGGCGGCGAAATTGATGGCCCTTTACGGGGATAAGCCGGTGTTGATAATTGTGCCCAAGACTCTTTTGAATCAGTGGCAAGAGGAAATTTATACGATGCTGAATATTCCTTCGGCGGTGTGGCATGGAAAGTTTTGGCGCGATGAACGAGGTTATGAATATCCGTGCGGGATTCGTAATTGTCCGCGGCGTATAGGTATAGTGTCGCAAGGTTTGATAACGGCCAAGAGTGAATCTGCGGAACAGTTGAAGGACTTGAAGTATGAGTGCGTGATTCTTGATGAGGCACACCGTGCACGGCGAAAGAACTTGAATCAGGACGCGAATAAACCGGCACAGGCTAACAACCTGCTGAAATTTTTGCGTGAGATAGCGTATCAGACTCACAGCTTGCTTTTAGCGACGGCGACTCCGGTACAGATGAACCCGATCGAAGCGTTTGACCTGCTGGCAGCTTTGGGGGCGGAAAAAATTTTGGGCAATAAATACAGCGTCTGGCGCCATACTCCTAAAACCGGGCTTGAATACGTATCAGGGACTTTAACTCCACCGACCGAAGAAGAGAGCATGTGGGCGTTAATGCGGAATCCATTTCCAGAGAGGAGCGGCCAAGATCGGGACGTTGACATTTTGCGCGATAGGCTAGGCAGTGACGAAACTATATTGCCTCAAGAAATGTTCGAAGGGTTAAGCAATCCCGTGAAGGTGCGAATCAGGCAGCTATATCATGATAATTTTGTCGCGAAATATAATCCTTACGTGAGATTTATTGTGAGAAGGACGCGTGAATTTTTGGAACGTACGATTAACGACGAGACCGGCGAACCATATTTGCGTAAGATCCAAGTTGAGTTATACGGCGAAAAGGACAACGAGGCACTAGAGCTTACGGGCTACATGAAAGAGGCTTACGAAACGGCTGAAAGTTTGTGCGCAATGCTATCGAGTCGAGTCAAGGGCGGAGGCTTTATGTCAACGTTGTTATTACGACGAATCGGAAGCACCATCAAAGCAGGCGAGAACACGGCGAAAAAATTATTATCATGGTCGGAAAATTTGCCTGAAGTGTTGGCTGAAGAGGACGAGACCAGCGACGACGATAACGACATCAAGAATTTAACTCGGGCCGAAATCGAATGCTTGAATAAACTCGTGAACGTTCTGAATCAAAATCGCGATACAGATCCGAAATATTTGCGAGTGAAGGAAATTTTGTCTGGTGGGTGGCAAGAAAAAGGCTGCGTGATCTTCTCACAGTATTATGACAGCGCGAACTACATAGCCGAATTATTGAGCAAAGACTTTGAGGAGGATATAGGCCTTTATGCAGGCGGGGACAAGAGCGGAATTTATCAAGCAGGAATTTTCACGAGGGCAACGAAAAACGAGTTAAAGACTCTTGTAACTGAACACAAGCTAAAAATTTTAGTCGGCACTGATTCAGCGAGCGAGGGGCTTAACCTTCAGACGTTGGGGACGTTGATTAACGTGGACTTGCCATGGAATCCTACGAGGCTCGAACAACGTAAGGGACGTATACAGCGAATCGGCCAAGCACACGACAAAATCATGATATACAACATGCGTTACAAGGACAGCGTAGAAGACAAAGTGCACAGGAAACTATCGAAGAGACTTCAGGAGATTTACGACATATTCGGGCAAATTCCGGAGGTGCTTGAAGATTTGTGGGTGGCAATTGCGCAGAACGACGAACAAAGAGCTTTTGAGGTCATCAATAAAATTCCGCGTGTGAATCCGTTTAGGCTGAATTACGAGAATAAAATCGTGAATTACGAGTGGGAGAAGAGCGAAGTGGTTGTAGATAAGCTGGAAAAATTTCGGGCATTGCTTAAGGGGTGGTGAACGTCA
>CAJOGG010000250.1:0-3562 GCA_905234205.1 uncultured Synergistales bacterium
CCCGACACGAACTCTTGCAGTTTTCCTAAATTGGGGGCTGGGCAACACGGTCGAAGTAGACACGAAAAGCGCTCTTATACGCAAATATTTTACACGCCATGATTTGGAGCGAGCTGTTCTGTTTTTCTTCATCGCGGGAGATTATCCTTCCTACGACCTCGAATATTAATAGCTAGGGGCCTCGCGCCCCGACTATTTCATAAAAAAGTGTGAAATATGAGGTGTTTTTTATCATGAATGAAAAATTAACAAAAAACCGTGAACAATTAGTGGCAAAAGTCATTGAAGCAATCAAGAGTGGTACAGCACCATGGCAGCGGCCTTGGAATGCTAACGGCGCACCAAAAAACGCGATAACAGGCCGTCAATATACAGGAATTAATCAAATTTCACTGATGACGTACGGACTAGAGATTGATGGTGGCAAGGACCCGCGATGGATTACTTTCTTGCAAGCAAAAGAGAAATGCTGGCGTATTAAAAAAGGCTCTTCAGGTTTTCCAATTGAGCTATGGTCTCCGGCTGTGAAAAAATCCGAAGGCCCTGATGGCGAAGAAGTGGAAGAGACTTATACGTTACACAAGGTGTTCACAGTGTTTCATGCTACACAAGTCGAAGGAATTGGCGAGTTCAAGCCAGATAAAGTAAACATCATTGAAGCGAATGATAAGGCCGAGAAACTAATAAAATCAAGCGGAGCTGATATACACTGTGGCGGATACCAAGCATTCTTTGACGTCATTCACGACTACATACAATTACCGTTGAAACAAGACTTTAAGAGCGTTGAAGGGTATTATTCGACAGCACTGCATGAGCTCACACACTGGACAGGGCATAAGAAGCGACTGAACAGAGAACAAACCGCTTCAAAGTTTTCACCCTCGTATGCTCATGAAGAGCTAATAGCGGAAATGGGATCACTGTTTCTAACAAACGCGGTCGGCATTCCTAGAACTGAAGGCGAATTTCAAAACCACACAAACTATATCAACAGTTGGTGCTCAGAATTATCAGCAAATCCCGATAAACTTTTCAAGGCCGCAGCAGAAGCCAATAAAGCCGCAAACTACTTGCTGAATAAGGCTGAATGCTAATATATCTTAGTGAGTTTAGTACTCTCTGTGTCGGTACGGCACGGGGAGTTTTTTTATAAGCGAAAAATGCGGCAAAGATAGATAAAAAGCCCCTTGACACGCAAGAGAGCTTTTGTATAATCCTTATCATAAAAAAATTGAATAGGAGGAAATTCTACCATGAAGAATCTAGTAACACCATTCTACTACAGCAGCGAATACAACAGAGTTACGACAATCCGAACGATGAAAGATTCAGAAGACAAAGTCTGGTTTTGCGCAAAAGACATATGTGATATCTTGGAAATCAAAAACGTTACGCAAGCATTGGAATCACTTGATGAAGATGAGTTGTCTATGTTTAACATAGGGAACCTATCCCCAAAAGGCGGGAATCCTAACATAAACTTCGTGAACGAGTCAGGGTTGTACGCATTGATCTTCAAGAGCAAGAAGCCAGAAGCCAGAAAGTTCCGTAAGTGGGTAACAAATGAAGTTCTACCAGCGATTAAAAAAACGGGAAGCTACAGTTTCGTAACGGAAGAGTCTGAATACGAACAACCAACGGTGGCATCAATCTCACGCGGAAAAGTGAGAGCGGCCAAGATGATACTTGAGGCTGCAGGCCTTACCACAGGCCAAGAGCTTTCAATGAAGCTGGACAAGGTTTACAAGCACTATACTGGAGACAGCATTCTCGAAATCACCGGCTTACTCGATGAGTGGGAGGCAGAGAGGCTCAGGGAATGTAAACGCTTATCGTTACCGCCTGAAGGTTGGGAACCCGATTGTATGAACATTTCCACATTCTAGCAGTAAAATATATAAAATTGAGCGATAGGAGGATATAAATAATGCAACACGAAGTAATGCCATTCTACTACAACAGCGAAGACAACAAAGTAACAACGATTCGAACAGTGAAAGACTCCGACGACAAAGTTTGGTTTGTAGCTAAAGACGTGTGCGACGTACTCGGACTAACAGATGTAACAAGCGCATTACGTACTCTTGAAGACGACGAGAAAATAGTCCGCTTAATAAGCGTGGAAAAACGCGGAAATCCTAACATGAATTGCGTCAACGAATCGGGACTGTACACGTTAATATTCCAGAGTCGCAAACCAGAAGCCAGAAAGTTCCGCAAGTGGTTTACAAATGAGGTACTGCCCGCACTCAGAGAGTACGGCTTCTACGGAAACAAAGAGCAGATTAGGAATATCGTTCACGAAGAATTACTAGGAACAGTGCGTGAAGCTGTACATGATGAAATATCAGCAGTATTAAGAACACTACATCCAGAAACGCCTAAGAAACCTATTCTAATTCGTGAGTTAGGAGCAATGCAAAAATCGCTGTTCGCATGGTTCAGACAGGAAGGGTACTTGTCGCGAGATAATATTCCGACTCAGTTAGCTTCAGAGTTCTTCTCGGCCAAGAAACGATTAATCCAGACAAAAGACGGAATAACAACTCAGATAACACCGCTACTCACACCGAATGGAGCTAAACACTTCTTCGAGGGATTCACGAGTGGAAGATTTAGCCTAATTTAGCTCTCAAGTTTAGTACGCTTGAGAGCAATCAATTAAACTCGCCAAAGTACTTTTTAGCTAAGTGTAGTAATTCCCTCACCCTCCTCCAAAAAGTTCGTTTTGATACAGCCATTTTCGCTTGTGTCCCATCATTCCCTTCATGCTCAATGTATTTCCAGATTAGTATTTCTCGCATTTGTTGCGTATTCAATGAGTTTCCTGATAAATCTTGCTTTAACTTCTCGACCGGCGTTGTAAGCCGCTGTAGCTTAGCTATTTTCTTCTCCAAATTCATTTTCATTGCTGTAACTTCAAGAACTGAATCTGAAACAGTGTGCGAATCAGGCGAATAATTCTCGTAACTGTAACCCCTGACCGACATTAAGTCATTTATCTCCATGCTAATAGCCTCAATCGCAGCCTTGTTTGCTTTATACTCGTAAAGGCACCTTTCTATGAATGTCAAAATTATTCCCCCGTATCAGAAATGTATTAGCCTAAAATTCGGAGTTTTATACATCTTGCCTATTGCTTCCTGTCTAATTTATTCAATGTCAAAACGGTATAATCTCGTCGTTTTTGAAGCTCAAAGATTCGTTTGACTACAAGCGTATCGATCTGAGAATCGTCTTTGATAACTCCAGCTAGTGATAGGCAGTCTTGAATAGCCTTGAGGCGATTATCAACGTCCCAGCGGCGGTGGTTGTATGTGTGGTATGTAATAATCAGTTCAGCACGCCCGTCGTATGGTGGTCGTGAATGCCACGATTTGCGCAGTTTGTCTGTAACGTAATTCTGGTACTCCAAAGTATTTTTAGTCTTAAATCTATGCCCTTGTAATCCCCTGTACATCATATTGACGGTAGGGGGTAACCCTTCAATCTCCAGTTTGATTAGTTCTTTGTCTTGATCCATGTGAATTGTTCTCCTTTCTCGAAAGCGACGCGAACG
>CAJOGG010000250.1:3602-5059 GCA_905234205.1 uncultured Synergistales bacterium
TATTAGCATTGTTTGGGATTTTATCTAGTTTATAGAATGATCCAATTGCTTGAATTATTTGGTTTATATTAGTCAGAGATTTATATAGCTTCTTATCTGGATATTCTTTTATGTTTATATGTATTAAATATAGTATTTATAAGTATTTATATAAGAAAATATAAGAGAAAAATATAAGAGAAGAAAAAATAACAACCCTCGCGCGCGTACCCCCCAAATGAGCCGTAAATCTATAAACCCTTGTCATGACTGAATAATTTATGGCTCAAAACACTTAAAACATGAGCCGAAACGTGAGCCGTAAATTAAAATATGAGCCGCAATTTACGGCTCATCATAAAACACAGTTAACAACTGGATTTATGACAAAATTATAAAATACGGCTCATAATACGGCTCATATACGGCTCATTAAAAACCATAAAATTATGGCTGTTCATCAATGTTTATAAAAATACGGCTCATAAATATATACCCTATGGGGGAAATACGGCTCAATGAGCCATAAATTATGAGCCGAAAATTTTGATCGCATACTCGGTACTTTTGCCTTGTCCTCGTCTGTCAAGTTTCTCACTCTGTGTAAACTCTGATAAATTTCTCTTCAATTGTGCCAGACTTACTGAAGGAGTAATTTCACTAAGAATGATGTCGCTACGTGAAAACCATTCTCCAGGCTTGAATGTATCCACGAGGTAATTCCAGACTGCGTTGCGTGAGTTGTTCTCGTCCTTCGGTTTAAGGTCGGTTGTCATTGTGGGGTGTCCCCAAAAGTCTTCGCCGATCGTGAAGTTGAAGGGGTTGAAGAACTTGAACCACGTTTTAAGGGGTCTGACTTTAAGAACTTTACCAGGGTTATCTATTTCGTCCTCGTCCTTCTCAATTCCGACAATTAAGGCAGCGAATCTATTAAATACGCTAGAGCCAATAACGTCATCTTGATTGAGTGATAGATTGCGATCCTTTGCGACGCGTTTACGCGTGTGATGATTGAGAACTGCGGCAAAATTTTTGTCGGAGGCAAGGCTTGCTATTTTGCGCATTAACGGTTTTATCTCTGCGGCTTTGTTCTCGTCCTTGTCATGGAATGAGGAAAACGTGTCCCAAAACACTATATCGGGCTTGAACATATTGACCATGCGTTTAACGTTGTCCCAACCGTCATCTTCATCAAGCATTATTGACTTTGCTATCAATTCGCTTTTATGTTGGTCGACTACTTTCACGTTTTCGGGTTTATTGTTCCAGTGGAAGCTACTACCTCTGCGGATTAGCATATCAAAGCCAGCTTCACCAGCAAATATTAAGATCTTGCGTTCAGGCTCTTTCTCAATGACACCATCAAAGATAGTCCCACCGAGGCTTAAATCGCATACGAATTTCTCCATAAACATCGTTTTTCCTGAACCTGGAGGGGCGATTACAAGAGATACGAATTTACGTGGAAATATGCCGCC
>CAJOGG010000251.1:0-3108 GCA_905234205.1 uncultured Synergistales bacterium
AACGTTTTCAGTAGGAGAAATACCGTAATTAGTCTCAACTGTTACAGGGATAGTGTACTCTCCAATATCTTCTGGTGTTCCTGAGAAAGTGCCGGTGCCCTCGTCAAAGCTGACGCCCCAGGGTAGGTTGCTTGCGCTCCAACGCACTCTTGTTATCTTTGGAGGCATTGTTCTAAGCTGTTTTCGTTACGTTGGTTCCTGTTACTGTGTATGGATCTATAGCTGTATCCGCCGTCGCTTCAATAACCTGGTTAGGATCAATCACAGGTAACCAAGCTTCAGGGATAGCTACATTAATTGTAATAGTCTTGGTATCTGTACCGTAATTTGTTGTTACTTTGATAGTTGGAGTATAAGTTCCAGGTTGAACGTTAGCTGTTCCCGATATTACACCAGTATCCGCGTTGATAGTTAAGCCTGTGGGTAAATTAGTCGCTTCCCATTTTACACTCGTTATATTCTTTGCCATTGATAATAAAGCTCTCCTTTAATTCTTTGTGTTTTCGCTCTGTATTTCATACGGAGTCATTTCTTCACTTGCTGTTATGTTTATAACTTGTCCTGACATTATCACCGGTGGATAGCGCTCGGTCATCAGTTCAATGATTAAGGCGAGCTGCTCCTTAGTTACATGATAGTGTCCGGTGTCATCCCCACCCATTAGGCCGTAAAGTTGCTCATGGCCTAACGTCGAAGCAGATTGCTTTAAGGGTGGGTCAATACCTGAGAAACCTTCGATCAATTCTTCGACCACAGGTTTCTCGTAACGGTCAAAAAATTCTGTTACTAGTTTTCTGTATTCACTCATATTTGGTAATAATTTTATTGTGTAATCTGTAAGTCTTACACTAAAATGATATTATTTGAAGTCTATTGAATAATATCTCTATTGCCCCAAGCAGTCTTAATAGCAAAATCGACCGGTGCAATTATTGTATGGCGCACCAGTAATCATCTATTGGACCATTTTTACAATTTCGCTAACAACTTTGTTAGATCACATAGATAATATCTGTAGTCGGCAGACGCTGGTATTACCATAAAAGTCTTCGTGCGCTCATTATATTCAACGTCAGAAAACCAGGGGGTATTCTCATTCGTTATTACTGTTTTTTCCCAATTAACGAAGTCTTTTGTAAAATAAGCCTCTCTCTCTTTGAGTCCTATTAAACAATAAACTCCAAACTCACTGCTGTACGCCATTGCTCTTACAAACGATAATGGGTATTCAACATTAGTGAACATCTCGCTCCATTCTGCGCCATCTTCAGAAATGTATATTTTAGGATCAAATACAGCAGAGAATGACGGGGTAGGGAAATTTGTAGCTATGAAACACCCTAAATCTTCACGATAATGAATTTCTCTTATATCTGTAGGTGCGTTAGAGTGCGTAGCCCATGTAATACCATCTTCGGAAGTAGCTGTTCCTCTTGTTCCCGCTATGCAAAAAACTTCATGAGCAGGCGACCACTTGGCACAACGAGCTAGAACATTAGTTAATCCGGATGCAATACTCTTTTGTTGAACTTTTCCATCTTTCAGTAACGAAATCAATCCACTAGAATTTGCAAACAATATAGTCTCTAATTTATCGGAATAACATACAGCTACGCTATCTGCATCTTTTCTTCCACTTACACCAGCATGAGAAAACATATAAGGATCGCTGCCAGTAATAGTGCTAGTAGAAAATGTCAGACTATATACCTGAGTAAGGTCGCCACCAATGGCAAGAAACGTTCTTAATTGATTGGGGTCGTACGCCACATCATAAATACCTCCATACGTTTCGGCCGAACATGTAGACGTTGCATAACACCACGTTGAGCTAGACGAGTAACCAGTAACATTATTATAACCAAGTTTAATTTTTGTACTTGTATCTGTAGAACCATATTTATTACCGATATTGCATATCATCTCTTTGGTTCCACCGGGTAGTGCCTCAAAAAATAGATAAGGGGCCAAATTGTTTATGGCATAAGGGGTTGCGCTACTCGGCCATATATTTGTCGAAGCAAAAGCACATTCCACCCAATATTGAGACTCAATTGTTATATTTACGTTATTAGTGTCTGAGCCCAGGCTAACACCATTGCATTCTGTTTGAACTATTACAGGTACAGTAAAGTCGCCAGCAACCGTAGGAGTGCCGGTAATTTCGCCCGTGCTTGTGTCGAACACTAAGCCGTCAGGTATACCTGTAGCACTCCAATTAACTTTCGTAATTATTGGGGCCATAAGACTACGCCGTTACTGCAATGTTAGTTCCTGTCGGTGTATATTTTGTTATTGCCGTATCAACAGTGCCCGTAATAGTTCCAGCATTAAGAGTAGGTCCCCAAGAGCCATTTGATGGTGTATTAATAGTAATCGTTACAGTATTTGATGATGATCCTAAAGAAACGCCATTGCATTCTGTTGCAACGGTTGCTGTAGGATTTGTAAATTTACCAACTACAGTAGGCGTTCCTGTAATTTCGCCCGTTGTAGAACTCATTGATAAGCCTGCTGGTAAATTCGTTATAGTCCAAGTCGCTTTTGTTATTTTTACTGTTGCTGCCATTTTATTACCTCCTAAGATGTTAAATTTGCTACTAGATTAAAATTTACTTCAATGTTTTTCCCTTTGATTTCGTATGGTGGGATTAATGTTTCGTCTACGGTTGCTTCAAACGAGTTATCATAAATTATCGGGCCCCAGCCTTCTGGAACATCAACTATCAGTGTGCGTGTTACTGTCTCTATGGCCTTTAGAGAGCCGCCCCAATACGTTTTTCGTGTGAAATATAGTATATATGTGCCAGGAAGAACGTCCTCGTCAAGTTTGCCAATTATTCCAGGAAACGTTGCTTTGTCTGTATCTACAAGCTCTAGGTGCGGTAACAAGCCTTCGCATGACCATTCGAATTTATACGTTAAATTAATTGTAACAGGCATTGCTATCACCCTATGTATATAGGATCAGTAATGTCCTCGCCTGGCAAAATATGAATATCATCGCCATCTTCCGAAATAGGGTCTGGCGGAATATATTCATCGTTTAACTGTTCAATGAGGTCATTAAGCCAGTCGAACTGCTCCTTAGTTAAATGATAATGTCCG
>CAJOGG010000251.1:3141-4361 GCA_905234205.1 uncultured Synergistales bacterium
GGTCAATACCTGAGAAACCTTCGATCAATTCTTCGACCACAGGTTTCTCGTAACGGTCAAAAAATTCTGTTACTAGTTTTCTGTATTCACTCATGATGTTGTACCTGAAATTTCACCTGTGCTTGGATTTAGCGTCAAGCCATCTGGTATTTTACCACCCACGATTGACCACGTAACATTCTTAGTTAATTCGGAAGCGTCCAATTTATACATAACATAATTTGAGGTCGGTGTCGGCTTCACTTTAACCGCTTTTCCCCTAGGATGATTACCAACTCTTAGAGTGTTAGAAAACATATGTGAATAATAAATTCCCTTCGTAATATTTAGTGATGCTTCTTCCTCAATGTAGGGACACATAATTGCTGTTACGTCCATCATTACAGAACCAGACGCTGTTGTCTTATACCGGTATTTCACTGCCTGCGGATATGAGAACGTTTCCAGTATACAAACTACTGATTTCATCAGAGACCGATGCGCTCACATCGTATATCGTTACATTTTGCCAAGCAGATGGGCTGACCACTCTATTTACATTAGAATTTCCAACGTAGTCGCGCAAATCTATTTGGTAAGGATAATCTTCAGCGCCAGTGTAAGTAACACCGCTCACATACGGAACTTGCATACCGGTTAGGCTTACTATTGCTGTTTCATCTAAATTTAGTGCTTTCAATTGATTACCAGTGAGGTTGAGCGTTTGTAATTTTGGCATGTTGCTTACGTCTAAAGAATTAAGCCTGCATTCGTAACAACTAAGGTTTACTATGGAGGGACTCTTCAGCGTTAAGTCTTGTGGTGTTTTCAAATAGCCAGCAGCAGAGGTGTCAGAAGCAATATCAAGACTTATGATATTAGTTAATAACTCTAATCCGGTAAAATCCTCCACAGCGTGGTCTCCATAACCTGTGGCAGAAGTCATCTGGGATCCTAAATTTAACGAATTAATATTGTCTAACCTGTTGCCGAGCCTAGACAAAAACTCTCGAAAAGCATAATCTGGGAAATTTGTAGCATTTATATCTATAGCCATAATAACACCGCCTAACTCACATTGTATGTAATCAAGCGCTGAGTTGTTCCAGTGTCGGGCTGAGAAGCCTGTATAACTACATAATTAATGGTTCTGTCAAGTAAAGTGTGTAAAGGAAATTTTTATGCTACATTCGTTAATCGATCGAAATACAACAAATAGAAATGGTTCAAAGCTGTCTTCC
>CAJOGG010000252.1 GCA_905234205.1 uncultured Synergistales bacterium
TGAGGAACACTTTCTTATTCAAGCGTCTTATCGTAAATATCTGTATCGCTGAACTTAGCATTTCTATGATGAATATGAAGCCGGTTGGTATTATCGCGAGTGTACGACCGTTCATCACACATAAAGCAGCTAAAGCGCCTCCTAGGAAATGTGATCCAGTATCACCCATAAAAGTTTTCGCCGGTCTCGTGTTGAAGAATAAGAATCCCGCTGTCATGAAGAATAGCTCAATCAAAATTTGCGCGTTAAATTCGTTCATAGGGATTAAGAATGACATAACAGCCAACGATATTAAGAAGCTTCCCGCGGCCAAACCGTCAAGCCCGTCAGTAATGTTTACTGCGTTAATAGTCCCTGCCGTCATCAAGAAAGCAAGCGGAATTGAAATTATCCACCACGAATCAAGAAAGCCCGGCCATAATCCTAAATCGCCCTTGATAAATATTATGCCTATCCATATAGCACAGATTAACAACTGCGCACGCAACTTAGAAAGACTCCTGAAACCCTCGCTTGTGTGAGTGATAAATTTGATCCAATCGTCAATAAATCCTATCACGCCACTTAATATTGGCAGGCTCCAAAATATCAACGAGTTTAGGGAAAAATTCATTGCAAGCGCAATTAATCCAAGCACGAGAAAAATTACTCCACCCATTGATGGAGTCTTAGCTTTAATCTCGTTGTCTATATTCACGCCGTAAGTTTTTTGTTGTTGGGTTAAGTGTATACGCCGCTGAATCTTTATCCAGATGTATTGCAGAATTATGCTTAAGGCGAAAAAAGTTAATCCGATTACGAATCTCATTCAGTTATTTCCTTTACGACGTTGCTTAAGCCGATGCTGTTTGAGCCTTTCACGAGTACGCCCGACCAATCGTTATTGCTCATGATAGTGCGAAGATGTTCAAGAGCTTCTTGCCATTTTCCAACGCGAATAAAGCCTTTATGTTCCGGCCATAAACTCCCGACAAGAATCACGTGTTCGATATTTTCAAGCAATGGTGTTAAATTCTCGTGGTAAGTCGCAGCGTCCGGGCCAAGTTCACGCATTTCACCAAGCACAGCGATTTTCCCAGAAGCTTTAACTCGTGTGAAAGTTTCTAACGATGCTCTCATTGATGCCGGATTAGCGTTATACGAATCGTCAACGATGAATTTCGTGTTATCCTCAAGCAAAATCACTCGTCCACGTCCTGGCAACGCCTGAAATTTTTCAAGAGAGTCCGCGCAATCCTGAAGGCTTATCCCAAGTTCATGACCAACCGACGCAGCAAGAGCTAAAGGCATAGCGTTATGTTTGCCCCAAATATTTGCTGTAAAGCGTGCAATTTCCTGCGTAGGCCTATGAGCTAACACGAACGATAAAGCCGGCAATGTGTAATCCGAAGTATCAAACGCTATCACGAAATCGGAGTCCTTGCTCTCTCCAACGCCCATTGATTTAACGACGTACTGGAAAGCCTCGTGCAAATACTCGTTGTCGTTATTGAAGACTATGCTTGTCATTGCTGCTGTGTGAGTTATCTCAAGCTTCTCGCGCAAAACTCCTTCAACATCTCCGAAGCCCTCTAAATGAACTGGTGCAATCGCTGTTAAGATTGACATAGTTGGCGGGAAATAATCTGTGAGTTCACGAATCTCGCCGGGCTTGTTTGCTCCAAATTCCAGGATTAATATTTCCGTTTCGAGCGGCATTGCCATTATCGTTGACGTACAACCGATTAGAGTGTTAAAGCTGCGTTCAGGAGCGTGTATCTTAAATTTTTGTCCTAACACTAGTTGAAGAGCTGCTCTCGTTGTAGTTTTTCCTACGCTGCCAGTAATTCCGATTACCTCCTGCAATTTATGTGCCTTTAGTTTTCGTGACGCAAGCAAAGCTAAATCACGTTCAGGATCACCAAGTTCAATCACAGGTACAGATATATTGCTGCCTTTACCCTTTTTCGCGATTATCAAAGCTGCTCCGTTGTCTATAGCTTGAGAAATGAATTTATGACCGTCAGTTTTTTCGCCCTCAAGAGCTACGAATGCATCACCCTGTTTTACGTCCCTGCTATCAGTTGCGAGGTGTGAAGGAAATTCGAGGCTTGCAAAATTTTCCGGCACGTCTATATCTATCAGCGCAAATAAACCTTTCAAATTCATGTTCATGTTAATGTGAATCTCTCCATTCTTTTACCGCTTCTGTATCGTTAAACGGTATCTTGTTGTTCTTTATCGTGATGAATCTTTCCGGGCCTTTGCCTGTAATAACGAGAATGTCTCCCTTGTTGAGTTTTTCCAGTCCCATTTTAACGGCTGCGGCTCTATCTGTCTCAATCGTGTAAGGGATTGTTGCGCCTGATGCTATTGCCTTGGCTATGTCTAGTGGCTCTTCGTCTCTGGCATTGTCTGACGTCATTATTATCTCGT
>CAJOGG010000253.1 GCA_905234205.1 uncultured Synergistales bacterium
CGTCGAATATTTCGAAACCTGTTGTGCCACCTTTGGGAAGTCCCATTTGAGCCAGCGTCAAACGAGTCTCGTAAACTGCATTGCCCGGCATTAATATTGCGCTTGCCTTAGGGTCCAGCCTATAAGGTAAATTGTTCTCCTTCAGATAATCAACTATAGCGGCCTGATCCTCAACTTCAAGTCCTGCGTACAAAGGCTCGTAATTCGTGTTGCCAGTCATAAAGATCATAGCCCCAAGTCCTCCGAGAACAACTAATACTGCAAGAATAATTGACGCTCTCTGCCAGAGTTTTAATGCAGCCCAGAAATTTAAGAATGAGGCTAACCAGCGTCTAATACTATCCATGATTATTTACATTTAGCCGGTTATTCGAGACAAAGCCTGATAAGCATCAAGGAATTTATTGCGGACTTCCATAACTAGTCTTAATGCCGTATCGGCTCTTGATGAGGCAAGAACCACTTCAGAAATGTCGTCAACGTCCCCTATGGCCATATCTCTAACTTTTTTCTCCGCTTCAAGCTGAAGTGTGTTGACGTTCTTGAGTGAATCCGAAAGCATGTCTTGAAATGATAATTTCGGAGTTTCGTTTTCTGTATCTAATTCTAGCGGGGGTGTTGTATGAGTGTTATACACACTTCTCGTTAGCTCGTGTGTCCCGTGCTGTCCATATACTTGTGAAAAATCTATTAGCAGACGCTCCATAATCAAATAGGCCTCCCGGTCAGATAAATTAATTTTTTCGCTCCGTCGTTATTCATTCTTAACATGATTCTCTCTATTAATGATGTGATCGTAGGAAAGCCGGATATTTATTGCCACTCCTCCTGAGAAGCCCCGGTCATAAAATTTTCTCCCCTTACAAATTTTTTTTCGCAACAATTTTACACCCTCAACGACTTTTTGCTATACAATCATTCAAAATTTCTCACGCCAAATTCCAAGGGTGGGCACAAAACATTTCTGAATTATACACTAGATACACTATAATTATGGGAAATTTTAAGCTGACACATTAGTCCATTTACGCGGTGTCGTATATTATCGAAAGGAGCAAATTTTTCGTGCTTAAAGCATTAACTTTACTATCAGCAATTTTCATCGCAACTTGTCCGGGAATTGTAGGTTTTTCCGAAGCCTTAGAGGAAGCCCCCGTGAATTTCAAGGACAGCAAGATTACAGCCATTGATTTTTATCCAAGTGGTGCGAAGTTCACGTTCAACGTTGAGCCAGAAGACGACGAGGGAAATTTTAGGGCCGTTATTCCAGGAGCATTTGACGAAGAATCTATCAGAATGTTACACCCTGAAGATCTCGAAGGAGATATTAACATTGTGAGTTATTACCGTACTCGTTGGATACCTGAAAGCATGCTCAGTCTAAAAGAGTCGATTGAAGAGACTGACAACGAGATCAAAGAACTAACAGCTAAACGTTCTGCCTTTGAACAGAGTTTGACTTACCTGAAGGATTTTGAGCCAGAGAAATCAAAGCCGAGCGAACTGCTGGAATATATTAAGAACGCTCAAGAGCTTAGACTCGAAACAGACAGGGAAATAAACCTGATCGCGAATAGCATAACGGACAAACAAGAAGAACTTAAAGTCATGAGACGCGAATTTAACTCACGAAGACCAAATGGTGATGAAAGGTATATAGTCATCACTGGAAAAGCTACAGATACGGTGGAGTTTACGGCGTTCACTAGTTCAGCTTTATGGGGCCCCAAATATATTCTCAATCTCAACAGCAACACAGGCGACGTTTTCGTAACACTATATGTCAAAGCTTCACAGAAAACCGGACTTGATTTTGAAGGCGATATGATTTTCCACACGAAGACTCCCGACGAACGCATAACTACACCAAACCTTACCCCATTAAGAGTTGCCATCAAACCCAAGGAAGAAAAAGTAGGCAGCGTTGGAAATATGAGCGTAACGCGTACTAATAAGATGCTCGCAAAGTCTGCTCAAAGGAACGAAACGCGTTTTTTTGGGCTAAGTAATAGGGCAGAGGAAGCTGATGAAGAAGCTTTGGACTACGAGAAACCAATGAGAGCTCGTAAAGCTCCAGTGATAACAGAGACAATATCAGACAGAACTATCGAACTTGAAGGGAAAATTACAGGGGACGGAATCGAAAAAGAAATCAACGCCGACATTGATGCCCTATATCTCAAGAGCAAGCCAATAATTACTCTTATTCCTGAACAGAGAAATGACGCTTGGATCGTCGCTAGCATGGACGAGGGAAACAAGACGCTTATTCCCGGAGAGGCAGAGCTTAGAGTTGATGGCTATACTTCAGGGAAAATTATGCTCGGTGAATATGAAAGCCAGAGAAATATTCCGTTCGGTTACGCTGATGCTATCACTGTCAAGAAGGAAGCCTTGGTTGAGAAAACGGGCGTATCATGGTTCAGCGGAGTGTTCACGAGTGGATATAAACTTGAGATCACAAACGGGACAAGCGACGAGAGAGTCATAACTGTTAGGGATCGTCTGCCCATTCCGACCGATGAGAAAATCAAACTTGACATAAAACGCATTGAGCCTAAAGAGACTGAACGCGACAAAGAGAATAGGCTAACTTGGGAAATTACGGTGCCTGCTGGTGCTACTGTGCCGATAATCGTTGACTACACTTTGAGCTATCCTTCTGGCGAAGAATTGCTGTACAGATAAATCACAATGGGACAGAATAATTTTTTGAAGTGGATAACCATTCCTCCAGTCATAGCTATTGGCACTATCATGGTGGCTCGTGCTATGGGGGAGGGCAGTATTGTCGGCGAAGTTGATTTGGCTATATGGGGGCTCGTGTGGCTGCTGTTTATAATCCTAAGCGTGCTATATGGTCTCTTCATAGTCAATGGTTTCAGCATAGGGTTAATCCCTCTCCAGGCTCTTGCGCAGGGAATTATATTGTGCCCAATGTCGATAGTTTACGGCGCGAAAATGTTCCAGTGGCTTGGGGTATTAATGGCTGTATGTGGGGCGGCCGCGTTGGTGGTGGCTTACAATCAAGCTGAAGCAGAACGTAACAAGATCGTACCCGTTG